>DWUP01000115.1 GCA_020012075.1 Candidatus Avibacteroides avistercoris | reverse complement strand
GGCGGGCAGGATGGCCGCCAAGGCCAGTCCTGCCGCTATGACGGCTATTGTCGTGTGATGTCTCGTGTCAGTCATTGTCTTCGGTGTTGTTGAGTTGCTCCAAGCGTTGCGCAATCATCTGTGCTATGTCGTCGTCGGCATTATAGTTTTGCCTGAGGCTCAGCAGGTATTGCCTTGCGTCTCCCGTCCTGCCCTCGGCGGCATAGATGTCTGCCAGCAGCAGGAAGCTGCGTGCCATCCAGTAGGCGTGCGGGGTGCCGGTCTTGATATAGTCCTGTATCCCGGCTTCGGCCGCATCATTGTCGCCGCGTGCAAAGAGGATTTCGGCCATGCGGTAGCGTGCTTCTGCCCCGGCCTCGTTGCGTGTGTCGCCGCTGATTGCCTCCCAGTCTGCGAGAGCTTCGTCAGTCCTCGACATTGACGTCAGTGCGAGTGCGCGGATGCGGTGTGCCTCGATGGCGAGGTGCGGGTCGATTTTGGCGTATGCCAGCAGTGCAGTGGCTGCCTCGGCCGTCGCCTCGTGCTCTCCGGCCGCATGGAGGCTGCGCATCAGTCCTGCGTCAGCGGCGATTGCTCCCTCCTCGCCGGCTGCCACTTGCCTTAGCCGGCGGTAGGTGTCGGCGGCTCTGTCATAGCTGCCTTTGTCATAGTAGATGCCGGCACTCATCGTCAGAGCGGCTTCGGTAAACCGTCCGGCCGGTCTGTCAGCAAACCGTGCGAGGTGCGCCAGAGCCTTGTCGCTGTCGCCCAGCGAGTAATAGTAGGAGGCTGCATAGTAACCGGCATTGGCGGCAAATGCCCCGTCGGGGAACTCCGCCAGATACTGCTCCATCGACTTGATGCCTCCGGCCTTGTCGTCGGACATATAGAGCCGCTCGGCAGCCAGATAGGTCAGGCTGTCCCGCTCGCCACTGCCGCGCCCGTCGTCCAATCCGGCCTTTTCGGCGAATGAGAAGTAGTCATCTATGCTGTTGGTCTCGACATACAGTGCCTTGAGGTCGCGTGCTGCCTGCCCGGCTTCGTCTGTGCCGGGGTATGCCGTGATGATGCCTTTGTAGGCTTGTGCCGCTTTGCCGTAGTCTCCCGAGCGGTATAGCAGCATGGCACGTTCGGCTTCGGCGCGCCTTGCGTAGGGTGAGGTGGGGGCTTCGGCCACCAATGACTCATAGCATGCGATGGCGGCCGGCGTCTCATCCATCATGACGAGGGCTCTCCCTTTCTCAAACATCGCATCGTCGCGGTAGGATGACGAGGGGTAGGCCGCCAGCAGTCTGTCGATAGTGGCGATTTTGTCCTTGTAATTCTTTTGCAGGCCGAGTATGAACGCGCGCTGGAACATGGCATAGTCGCCCTGTCCCGGGTCGAGGCGCACGGCTTCGTCATAGCATATCCCGGCATTGGTGAAGTCACGTCGGCGGTAGTAGCAGTCTCCCATGCGGTTGGCAAGGTCGGCACGGACGCTCACGGGCAGTGTGGCTGCCAGCGGCTTGCACTGCCTGAACGCGTTGAGTGCCTTGACATAGGATTGTGATTTGAAGTAGACATAGCCGAGGTTGTAGTAAGCCAGTGCGTATGTGCGGTCATCTCTGTCCGGGGCTGACTCGATGTATCGTCTCCAGTCGGTCTCAGCCCCCGCCATGTCGCCTGTGCGGTAGCGTGATTCGCCGCGCCAGAAATATGCCTCGGCGCGTGTCTGCCTGTCCAGTCCACCCAGTGCGGCCGATGCCGTGAATGATTGTGCCGCTGATGTATAATCCCCGTCGGCAAACTGTTGTAGTCCGAGGCGGAACAGCAGCTTCTGTCTGATGCCGAGCAACTGTGCAGTGGGCGACTTTATGCCATCAAGGGCGTCCAGTGCCGCGGCATAGTCTGACGTGGCGAGGCATGCTTCGGCCAGTTGCGTGGCTGCCGGCTGCGAATAGGCCGTACCCGGATATTCGTTGAGTAGTCTGCTGAAGACTTTTACCGACTCGTTGAATGGCGAATAGGCCGTACGGTTGATGCACAAGCCATAGTTGTAGAGTGCCTGTGCCGTGATGTCTTGGTCGAAATCGAGCACCGATGCCCGCTCGAATGCCAGACGTGCACGGTCGGTGTCGGCGAGGTTGAGCCGCGCGAGTCCTATGTGCAGCCATGCGTTCTGCGACAGTGCGTCGTCGGCATCAGCCGATTGCTCGAGTGCCTCGGCGGCCTTGATGTTGGCTCCCGTGGCGTAGCAGGCCATTCCAAGCATATATAGAGCCTCTCGGTCGGCGGATTTGGCCTGCCTGCGGTAGGCGTCCAGTGTCTCGGCGGCGCGTGCCATGTCGCCTTTGGCGTAGAGTGAGGCACCTTTGACTTTGAGCAATATGGCATTGCCGGCACCTCTGTCAGAGCTGTCGAGCAGTCTGTCGGCCGTCATCAAGGCATGGTCATAGTCGCCGGTCTTATAGTAGATGTCGGCGACGTAAGTCATCGCCGCACGGCTGAAGCGGTCTGAATGTCGCAAATGGTCAAACTCGTCGAACGCTTTGTCATAATTCCCTTCAGAGTACAGGATATATCCGAGGTTGAAACGTGCGTCGTCGCCATAGCGTGCGCTTGTCTCCTTGAGTGTGGCATAGTTGATTTTTGCCTCGTCTGTGCGGCCTGTCTTCTGGCATGATACGGCGAGGGCGTATATGGCCTCCTCGCAATCTGCCGGCGGCAAGGCGAATGCGTCGCACCTGCCCAGCCGCCTGACGGCTTTCTCATACTCCCCCTGACGGAAAAGGATGTCGCCTGCCATGAATGACAACAGGTTGCGTTGCTCGTTGGCCGGGTAGTCGGCAAGGAAAGCGTCGATGGCCTGCACGTCGCACTTGCCGAGGCGGTAGCGTGTGGCCAGCATCATCATCCTTGCTTCTTCGGGCATTGCTGTGTCGTCCATGCCGTCCACGGCTTCGTTGAGTTCTATCTCGGCTGCCGCATATCTGCCCTCGGCATACATCACCTTGCACCGTGCCATGTGCCGGGCGGCATCTCCCGTCGGCAGTCCTTGGGCGTTGATGCCGCAGGCTGCCGTGCCGAGCATGGCGGCGATGATGGCCGCTTGTCTTGCACCTCTCATGGCCGTGGTGTCTGTGGGGTGGTGCCGGCGAGCATGGCGAGTGCCTTGTCCTCGGCCTGCTCCATCACCGCGCGCTGGCCGGGGCCTTTGTCGTCGATGCCACAGAGGTGGAGGATGCCGTGGATGATTGTGCGGTGCAGTTCGTCGTCGTATCGTGTCCCGAACTCCTCGGAGTTGCTCCTCACTGTGTCGAGACTGATGAATATGTCCCCGGCGATTACGTTGCCCTCGGTATAGTCGAAAGTGATGATGTCAGTGTAATAGTCGTGGTTGAGGTATTGGCGATTGACCTCGATAATCCTGTCGTCCGAGCAGAAGATGTAGGCTATTTCGCCTGTCTGCTTGCCATAAGTCCCGGCGACACGTTTGATCCAAGCGGTCGTCTCGCGCCTTTTGATTGACGGCATCCTGACGCCGTCGGTCTGATAAGTCACTGCCATGTCGGTCGTTGCGTTTTGTTCGTTTTTGGCAAATGTAGCAACTTTCGGGTTAAAACGTCCATAGCCGGATGCAAATCATCGTGTCCCGAAGCGGTCGGCTATGCTGTCGAGGATGGCAAACAGTTCGTCAGCCGACTCGGTGCGCAGCATGGCGACGCGTGTCTCGCGGAAGCCCGGGATGCCTTTGAAGGCGGGTGTCATGGCCAGATGCCGCCTGATGTGGATGATGCCGCGGCGTTCGTCGAGCCGCCCGATGCTCTGCAGTGCTTGATTCTTGAGTATGTCGATGCACTGGCGCATGGTCTTGGGGGCTGTGTGGCTGCCTGTGTCGAGGTAGTGCTTCACTTCCTCGAATATCCAGGGGTGTCCGATGGCGGCGCGTCCAATCATTATGGCGTCCACCCCGTAGGTGTCGAATGCCTCCCCGGCCTGCACGGGGGTGGTGATGTCGCCGTTGCCTATGATGGGGATGTGCATCCTCGGGTTGTCTTTGACGCGGCCGATGAGTGTCCAGTCGGCGGTGCCGGTGTACATCTGGGCGCGTGTGCGGCCGTGGATGGTCAGTGCCGCTATGCCGCAGTCCTGTAGCCGCTCGGCCAGATCGACGATGCAGCGGCTCGTGTCGTCCCACCCGAGGCGTGTCTTGACGGTGACGGGCAGGCTGACGGCCTTGACCACGGCTGTGGTGATGGCGAGCATCCGCGGGATGTCTTGCAGCAGTCCGGCTCCGGCGCCTTTGCCTGCGACTTTCCTGACCGGGCATCCGAAGTTGAGGTCTATGATGTCGGGGCGTGCGGCTTCGCATATCCTTGCCGCTTCGACCATGGTGTCGATGTCTTTGCCATAGATCTGTATGGCTACGGGCCGCTCTTCGTCGCTGATGGAGAGCTTGGCTTGTGTGCGATTGACGGCACGGATGAGCGCGTCGCTTGAGACGAACTCGGTGTAAACCATGTCTGCCCCGAATTTTTTGCACATCAAGCGGAATGCTTGGTCGGTGACGTCTTCCATCGGGGCAAGGAAGACCGGGTGTGAGCCAAAGTGCAGTGAGCCTATGTCCATCGTGTGTCTGTGGTTTGGACTGCAAAATTAGCAAATGCTTCCATACCGCCATCCTCCGCGCCCGTGTGATGCCCGCGGCTGTGATGCCGTGGTGCAAGGGATGTGCCGTGCGGTGCTTGCATTTTGACAGCAGCATGACGTCGCGCGTGACACTGTGCATGGCGTGCGGCGGCACGGGGCGCTGCCGGCGGTGGCATACGGCCCCATGGGCAAAAAGACCGTATGCCGTCGCCCGCGGCATACAATGTTTTTGCCCGTGGGGTGCGGTGTCATTTTGTCAAGGCCGCATGATGGGCGCGGCGCGGCTGCTATTGCCGTCGCGATGCTGCCGGTCTTGTGGAAAAATCATACCTTTGCCATCGCATTGACATCCGCCCCTCGTGGCGGGAATATTCCATTAAAGGGGATGATATGACTACCGAAGACTTTGAAATAATGGCACCTGTCGGCTCGCGGGAATCGCTCGCGGCGGCACTGTCGGCCGGGGCGGACTCAGTCTACTTCGGCATCGAGAACCTCAACATGCGTGCACGGTCGTCCAACACCTTCACCATCGGCGACCTCAGGGAGATAGCCGCCACGTGCGACGAGCATGGAGTGAAGAGCTATCTGACGGTGAACACTATCATATACGACGAGGACATGCCGCTGATGCACCGCATAGTCGATGCGGCGCGCGAGGCAGGCATCTCGGCCGTCATAGCCGCCGACGTGGCAGTCATGGACTATGCGGCGAGGACGGGCATGGAAGTACACCTCTCCACGCAGCTCAACATCTCGAATGTCGAGGCCCTGCGCTTCTATTCACGCTTTGCCGATGTCGTGGTGCTCGCACGCGAGCTCAACCTCGACCAAGTGGCAGAGATACACCGCCACATCGTCGAGGACAACATCTGCGGCCCCGGCGGACGGCAAGTCAGGATCGAGATGTTCTGCCACGGGGCGCTGTGCATGGCAGTCTCGGGCAAATGCTATCTGAGCCTGCACGAACTCGGCGCGTCTGCCAACCGCGGAGCATGCATGCAGGTGTGCCGCAGGGGTTACATTGTAAAAGACCGCGAGAGTGACATAGAGCTCGAGGTCGACAACAAGTATATCATGTCGCCCAAGGACCTTAAGACCATACACTTCCTCAACAAGATGATGGATGCCGGGGTGCGTGTCTTCAAAATCGAGGGACGGGCACGCGGCCCCGAATATGTATTGACAGTGGTGCAATGCTACAAGGAAGCCGTCAGGGCATACGTCGAAGGGACGTTCACCGAAGAGAAAGTCGCCGCGTGGGACGAGAGGCTGCAGACGGTCTTCAACCGTGGCTTCTGGGACGGATACTACCTCGGCCGCCGGCTGGGCGAGTGGAGCAGCTCCTATGGCTCGCAGGCCACCGAGCGTAAGGTCTATGTCGGCAAGGCAATCAAGCACTTCGGCAACATCGGAGTCGCCGAATTCCTGCTCGAAGCGGGCGAACTCAATGTCGGCGACAAGCTGCTCGTCACCGGCACGACCACGGGGGCATTCTATATGACACTCGATGAAGCACGTGTGGACCTCAGACCGGTGCAGACGGTGCACAAGGGGGAATACTTCTCGACAAAGACACCCGTCAAAGTGAGACCCAACGACAAACTCTATCGCATGGTGCCTGTCGTGCGCAACGGCCGGACCGCACAACACGAATAAACAAACCCCCGGACCATGAAAGACTATATTTTTGAAATCGAAATGAAGGTGCGCGACTATGAATGCGACGCCCAAGGCATCGTCAATAACGCCAATTACCAGCATTACATGGAACACACCCGCCACGAATTCATCGAGTCGCTCGGAGTCAAGTTTGACGGATTGCACGACAAGGGTCTCGATCCCGTCGTGGCACGCCTGACGCTGGCATTCAAGACACCCCTGCGCGGCGGCGACCGCTTCCGCTCATGCCTGTCGCTGCGCAAGGAGGGCATCAAGTATGTATTCGGACAGGACATCTACCGCATCCCCGACAACCGCATCGTCGTCAAGGGGCAAGTCGAGATAGTGTGCCTCATCGACGGGCGTCTGGGCAGTAGCCGGCTGTTTGACGACTTGTTCTCACGTTATCTGAAGTGCGATGACTGAGCGCGAAACAGTGTGCCGTTTGGCCCTCGGCGAAGTGCAAGGACTGGGCAATGTGAAAATCCGCTCACTCATTGCCGCCTTGGGCAGTGCCGCTGCGGTGTTTGACAACACGGCCGACTTGCGCTCCATCTGCCACAACCTCCCGCCCGAGATGCCGGCACGGCTCAGCGACCCGGCCCTGCTCAATAGAGCCGAAGCCGAAGTCGAATGGGCGTCAAAGCACGGCGTGGACATCATCATCGACACTGACGCACGCTATCCGTCGCGCCTGCGTGAGTGCGAAGATGCACCCTTGCTCATCTTCGCCAAGGGAAACGTAGAACTCAATCCCCTGCGGGCAGTCAGCATCGTAGGCACACGGCACGCCACAGCCTATGGGCGCGCATTGTGCCATGAATTCGTGTCGGCACTCGCCGGCCTCTGTCCCGGCGTGCTGGTCGTCAGCGGGCTGGCCTATGGCATCGACATCGAAGCACATCGTGCCGCACTGGATGCCGGGCTGCCGACCGTTGCCGTGCTGGCTCACGGCCTCGACAGACTCTATCCGGCCGTGCATCGCCAGACGGCTGACAGGATGATGTCTGATGGCGGATTGCTGACAGAATACCGCACAGGCACAAACCCCGACCGCCAGAACTTCGTCTGCCGCAACCGCATCGTAGCGGGACTCACCGACGCGACAATCGTCGTCGAGTCTGCCGTGCGTGGCGGTGCATTGATAACGGCTTCTTTGGCCATGGATTACGGGCGTGACTGCTTTGCCTTCCCCGGGCGTGTCGGCGACGAATATTCGGCCGGATGCAACCGTTTTATCTCTGACAACCGTGCCGGACTGATTGTCTCGGCGGAAGACTTCGTCAAGAAAATGATGTGGGACAACGATATAACCCCCGGTGCGGCCCGGAATGTGCAGCGCAGCCTCTTCGTGGAACTGACGCCCGATGAGCAACGGGTGGTCGATGTGCTGCGCGACAAAGGGGATATGCAGCTCAATGACCTTGTGCTCGCGACCTCCATGCCTGTCAATATGCTGAGTACCATCATGTTTGGACTCGAGATGAGCGGCGTGGTGCGTGTGATGGCCGGCAATGTCTATCAGTTGTTGCCCTGAGCCGCGGCATTTGCATCAGGCTACATCCTGACGGCACGGCGCATGGCACGTGCAACACCAGACCCCGGCAGCCATTAGAATAATGCCACATAATTTGGGAGATTAACCCCAAAAGGAATAATTTTGCCCCAATTACAACGAACACAAATTATTTTAGGGATAATGAAGCAGTATAAGTTAGTCAACAATCTCACCGGTTGGCTCGTTTTCATCATTGCAGCAGTCGTCTACTGTCTGACAATCGAGCCGACAGCCAGCTTCTGGGATTGCCCTGAGTTTATTACAAGTGCTTATAAGCTCGAAGTCGGCCACCCGCCCGGAGCACCGTTTTTCATGCTGACGGGCAACTTTTTCTCACTGTTCGCTGATAGTCCGGCGACGGTAGCCCGCATGGTCAATTATATGAGTGCGCTCATGAGTGCGGCTTGTATCCTGTTCCTTTTCTGGACCATCACACATCTTGTGCGCAAGCTTATAGTGAAAGACGGTGAGTTTACCTCAGCCAAGGTCGTGGCCATAATAGGCTCGGGGCTGGTGGGAGCATTGGCATATACGTTTAGTGACACCTTTTGGTTCAGTGCCGTTGAGGGTGAAGTCTATGCCTATTCGTCAATGTTCACTGCACTCGTCTTCTGGCTCATCCTCAAGTGGGAGGACAACTGTGATAAGCCTCATTCCGACCGCTGGCTCATCTTGATTGCTTATATGGTGGGCCTGTCGATAGGTGTGCATCTGCTGAATCTGCTTTGCATACCGGCTATTGTCTTGGTATACTACTATAAGAAAAACCCCGAGGCAAATGCAAAGGGGACAATCCTTGCACTGATTTTCTCGATGGTGATAGTCGCCCTTGTGCTCTATGGCATAGTGCCGGGTGTGGTCAAGGTCGGCGGGGCATTCGAGTTGTTCGCCGTCAATACGCTCGGGTTGCCGTTCAACACGGGCTTGATCGTCTATCTCGTCCTGCTTGTCGCGGTGCTTATCTGGGCGGCATACGAGACGCACAAGTCGGTCACTGACGGCATCAAGGGCGGCAGCGTCCGCGCCAAGGTGTCATTCCTTGCGACGGTCATGCTGCTGGGTATTCCTTTCTATGGCCATGGTGTCGGTAGTGCCGTCATCGGCATTCTGATACTTGGTGTGCTGGCCCTCTATCTCTTCACCGGCATCGCAGGGCGTTTCCGTGCCTCGGCCCGCACGCTCAACACTACATTGCTGTGCATGATGCTCATCATGGTGGGATATTCGTCCTACACCCTGATAGTGATACGTTCGTCGGCCAACACCCCAATGGATCAGAACTCGCCTGAAGACATCTTCACTCTCGGTGAGTATCTCGGCCGTGAGCAGTATGGGTCGCGCCCGTTGTTCTATGGCCAGGCTTATACCTCGCATATAAAATGGATACCCGAAGGCGACCATTGCAGTCCGGCGGCAGACTATACGACCTCTTACTACCGTCGTGAAAAGGCTACCCCTGAGGAGAAAGACAGTTATGCTTCGGCCGAAATGCCCGAGTATAAGTATGCTCAGAACATGTTGTTCCCACGTATGTACAGCGACCGCCATGCCCGGCAGTATGAGGAATGGATGGGCGGTGTCGAAGGGAGGCAAGTGCCCTACGATGACTGCGGTCATACCGGTATGCTCAAGATGCCCACGCAGTGGGAGAATCTGAAGTTCTTCCTTTCTTACCAAGTCAATTTCATGTATTGGCGCTACTTTATGTGGAATTTCGTGGGACGGCAGAACGACATCCAGAGTTATGGTGAGCTGGAGCATGGCAACTGGATCACCGGCATACCGTTCATTGACGACCTGCTGGTAGGTAATCAGGACAATCTGCCTTCGGACCTTGCCAACAACAAGGGGCATAACGTCTTCTATGGGCTTCCCCTCATCCTCGGCATCATCGGGCTGCTGTGGCAGGCTGGCCGTGGGCGGCGCGGGTTGCAGAGTTTCTGGATAGTGTTTTTCCTGTTCTTCATGACAGGTTTGGCCATAGTCCTTTATCTGAACCAGACGCCGCTGCAGCCGCGAGAGCGTGACTATGCTTATGCCGGGTCGTTCTATGCCTTTGCGATATGGATAGGTATGGGTGTCGCAGCCATTGCCCACTACCTGTCGCGTTGGACGAAAGGCAACAAACTGGTCGTGGCATCGGCCGTGACCATTGTCTGTCTCTGCGTGCCAATCCAGATGGCGAGCCAGACGTGGGACGACCATGACCGCTCCGGCCGCTATGTGTGCCGTGACTTCGGCCAGAACTATCTCATGTCAGTGCAGGAGGAAGGCAATCCGATCCTCTTTGCCAATGGCGACAATGATACATTCCCCCTGTGGTATAATCAGGAGACCGAAGGCTGCCGCACCGATGTCCGTGTCTGCAACCTCTCATATCTGCAGACCGATTGGTATGTCGATCAGATGAAGCGCCCCGCATACGACTCGCCGTCGCTGCCTATCTCATGGAGCCGTTATGAGTACGAGAGGCTCTATCGAGGGGAGCCAATCCCCGTGATTCCCGAGTGGAAAGAGGCAATACGTGCGGCCTACAACGGCCCGGATTCGTTGGCATGGCGCAAGCAGTACGGAGATGACCCGTTTGAGCTCAAGAACATACTCACGCTTTGGGCGCGCAATCCCAATGCCGACCTGCGTTGCATCCCGACCGACACCGTATATATCACCGTGGACAAAGAGGCCGTCCGCCGCTCGGGCATGGCCATCCCCGACAAATATGACGGACAAATCCCCGACAAGATGGCAATCTCGCTCAAGGGCAAGCGCAATCTCTATCTGGCAGATGTGATGCAGCTCGAGCTGCTTGCCAACACCAATTGGGAAAGGCCGATGTATATAGCCATGACCGTAGGTGGCGACGCCTATCTGCCGGCGTTGGAGGAATACTTCGTGCTGGAGGGTCTGGCCTACAGGCTCACTCCTTTCAATGTGGGAGATGAGGGCATGAGCATCGACATGGAGAGGATGTATGACAATCTGATGCATAAGTTCAAGTTCGGAGGCATTGAGAAGCCGGGCATATATCTCGACCAGACCGTCCTGAGGATTTGCAGCAACCACCGCCGCATCTTCATCCAGCTGGCCCAAGAGTTGTATGACCACGGCGACACGGCACGTGCCAAAGAGGTGCTCGACTATTGCGAACAGCACATACCGTCCTACAACGTGCCTCACGAATACCGTGGTGCATCCACTCTGATGAGCGGACTTTACTATGAGCTCGGTGACACGTCACATGCCGACAGCATCGTTTCGGCCGTGGCAACCAACTCAGTCGAATATCTCAAATGGTATCTCGGCATGAGCCGTCGCAAGTTCAATCTCTCTGCGCAGGAAGTCGCGACGCATCTCTACTTCCTTGACGATGCGGTGCGGCAGATGGAGCAATACGGTTCGTCCCTCGCATCCGGTTTCCGCGCGCAGTGCGACGACCTCTACCGTGCAGTGCAAGTCAAGTCTGCCGATTGACCGGCGCATTAATTCACAGCGCGGCGGCATCAGTTCGTCACCGGACAGATGCCGCCGCATCTTATGTCACAACCGCCAATGCTCATCGAACAGCCGCCATCGTTACTGCGCCGCCTCTATCCGCGTGCCGAGTGGAGGGAGGATCCGTCTGTGCATGCCGTCTATCTCACCTTTGATGACGGTCCTATCCCCGGCATGACGCCGTGGGTGCTCGACGTGCTCGACAGCTTCGGGGTCAAAGCCACGTTTTTCCTCGTCGGTGACAACATCCGCAAGCATCCTGCCGAATTTGAAATGGTCAGAGAGCGCGGGCATCGTCTGGGCAATCACACCTACAATCATCTCAAGGGCTTCGCGTGCTCGGTGGACTACTATATGGCCAATGTCGCCAAGGCCGACGGGCTGATACATTCAGACCTTTTCCGCCCACCGCACGGGCATCTGACATTCGGGCAATACCGTGCCTTGCGTGACAAATACCGCATCATCATGTGGGATCTGGTGACACGCGACTACAGCCGCCACCTGACTGGCGAAGAGGTCTTTGCCAAGGTCCGCCGCTATGCCCGCAACGGGTCGATCATCACCTTTCACGACTCGCTGAAGTCCGAGGCCAACACACGCTATGCTTTGCCCCGGTCCATCGCATGGCTGCTTGAACAAGGCTATGAATTGCGTCTCCTCTGACATGGCCGCAGTGCCCGGCATCGCCGGCGCGGTGCGTCGTGAGGCACTCCGTCTGGGATTCGTCGCGTGCGGGTTTGCCGCTGCCGCCCCTGTCGATGAGACCTGTGCCGCCTCGCTCCGCTCGTGGCTCGACGAAGGGATGAATGACACGATGGGATATATGTCATCCAACATCGACAAGCGTCTCGACCCGGCGCTCCTCGTGCCCGGTGCGAGGACGGTCATCGTTGTGGCATTGCCCTACCGTCCCGCCGTGATGCAGCCTCCGGCGACGCTCCGCATTTCGTGCTATGCCTATGGCCGCGACTATCATGATGTGATGCGGGCGCGTCTCGCACAGCTTGCCGCGAGTCTCCCCGTCCTTGCCGGGAAGCCGGTGCAAGGCAGGTGCTTCTGTGACACTGCGCCCCTCATGGAGCGTTACTGGGCATGGCGTGCCGGCCTCGGCTGGGTGGGCAAGAGCTGCAACCTCATCATCCCAGGCGTGGGGTCGATGGCATTCCTCGGTGCGATAGTCTGTGACCTCGTCATCCCTCCCGGCACACCGCTCGATGACCGTTGCGGCAGTTGCACGGCCTGCCTTGCCGCCTGTCCGTCGGGCGCACTCGTCGCCCCGC
>DWUP01000114.1 GCA_020012075.1 Candidatus Avibacteroides avistercoris | reverse complement strand
GATAAGTCCCGGCCTGTGCATATTCAGCCGTAGCCGAGAGGTCGCCCTGATTGACTTCAGTAGCCCCTTCGAGCTGCCATGTCGCACCACTGAAAGTAATAGGCATGACACCCTCGATTGCCGGCACACCTGTGGTCAGAGATGGGTTCTTTGCCTCGGTCTCTGAAACATCGTCAGTTGTCTTCACTTCAACAAGGTAAGCTCCTGCGACAGAAGCATTGGTACCAAGGTTGGGGAAGTACTGCTGTCCCTCGTCGTCAGTAGCCACTTCCTCGAAGTCAAAGTAACCGACAAGACCGTCAGGAGCGACACCGTAGCCTTCCATTGAAGCCTTCACCTCTTCGTCATTCAATGCCTTGTCCCATATCTGGACTTCATCCACATAACCCACAAGACCCGAGAGGTTCAACATAGAACCACCGATGAAAATGTCGCAGTATTGCGCAAATCCATAACCCGACTCCATTGTCTGGTTGAAGTCGATAGAACGGATTACTCCAGAAGCCGCTTGCTTGCCATTCAAGTAAATCCTTGCAGTCTTGCCGGAACGTATGACAGCGATGTGCGTCCAGACGTCGGGAGTAAGTGAATAACCATTGGTGATGATGTCCACATCATTGTTGTGCTCATAGTTAGGCGCACCTGCATAAGGCGAGAAGAACGCTGCTGACACTTCGCCGTCAGCATTATTATAGTCGCTATAGTTCTCTGTGCGGATTGACACCCAGCACTCTCCCCATTCGTCTTCCGTCCATGTCATGCCATGATACTTCTCACCGTTTATGTCATATTTGTGAATCAAGTTTGTCCCAAGCGATGCATGCTGGAATTTGGTATCAACCTTGAACCACATTGCGTAAGTACATTCAGAGCCGTTGGAAGAAATGGCTGCCGGAATACACAATGCCTGCGGGTCATTGATGAACAGAGCTTGTGACACGCTCCCTTCACCTCTCTCGACCTCGACGCTGTAATTCACCGGCTCGCCTGTCACGACAGACTTCTTGTCAGAAGAGATTTCGACTACTTGCGGCATACGTCCCGTAGCCTCGGGTGTTATCTGGAAGAAACCACGTATGCGCAATGCATTGTCGCCATCACCAATAATAACATCATAAGGGCCAAGGTCTTCCAAAGAAGTTGTCAATGACTTCACAGTCTCGTCCTTGACGACTTCGTCTGTAGCAGAATAAATAATCCTAAGTCTGTCTGCCTCATGGTTCGGGTCGTCGAATGCCAATGTAAACTCTTCGCCGGGCTTGATGACCGGTTTGTCGATAGACACGTCATCGACGATAGTCATTTCGGTAGTCAAGTCTTCTGACCAAACAATTTCGCTGCCATTCTTGCCATCGGGCGAAACGGCGCGTACACCGATCTGGAAGTATGGATTGGATGCATCAAGTGCCGGGACTTCCACAAAATAAGCTGCCCATGAAGTCGTTGTGGTCACGAGCACCGGGTCGCAGCCATCCTGAGTAAGATAAATCTCATAATACCATGCGCCAACCTCATCGTTGTAAATCGGGCAACCGTCATATTCGGCAGGTCTTTCACCAGTGAAAGGCATATCAAACACTATCTTGCCATCGACACCATTGTACTGGAGGTTCATCAGCTCTGCATGGGTGATGACCGGAGTAACCGTAGCGTAATCTACAGACGGGTCAATGATAGACATCTCGCCAAGCAATGTGGAGTAGTTGTCTTCAGTCCCCTCGACACGGATGCCAAGAACTGCCATAGTGCCATTGTCCATACCGAGATCAGCAGCATCGAATTCGTAAGTTTCCCACGCACCTGACCTTGAAGATACAGGCAGAGCCACTTCTGTGAAAGTATCCTCAGAACCTTCCTTGGAAGCAATAACCTTCATCTTCGGATCTGTGCCGTTTTCCACCTTGTAGGTGACAGAAATCTTGCAACCGGCATTCATCTCAAACTTGGTCTTGAACATATGCACATCACTCCGGGTTGTAGCACCATGGACTCTCAAACAAGAGCCGCCAAACCATGCATCATCAAAAGTGAAGTCACACTGGATGGCATCTGCCGGGACATTACCCTCTCCATCTTCTATCCACCAACGCCATGTGGGCAGATAGTCCTGCATTCCTATATTATACCACTTATGGGCAAAAGTGGTCACACCCTCGTTGTTGAATCTCTCGCCATTACCCAAGTTGAAACGGGTGACAAACGGGAGCTCGGTCAATGTACTGTTTGCAAGCACGAACTTAGAATAGCCATGGAACTTCTGCAAGTCGGATGTGCTTGCCGTTATCACCTCGGAGACAAGCGGCGGATTGTCCAAAACGTTGCGAGTTCCACCTGTGAACAGCATCTCTTGCTTGTTGGCATAAGTCGTCTGTATGGCAACATCTGATGAGCCATTGTCAGTAGAACTGATATGTAATTGGTTGCGGTCATGCGCACCCCAGACGACGATGCCGGCAGGAGAGGTGGACAACTCGCTCCAAGAGCCGCCATAGTTACCGTAGCCGCGACCCTGCTGGTCAAAACCGGCATAGATGTCTCTCTCACGTGTCTTGCCCGTTGCAGGGTCTGTATAACCCTTGGCTATGTTAGTCGATGATGAAAGTTTTCCACCCCAGTTGTAATTGAGCATATACATGTCTGTGGTATTTTCACCATTCTTCGAGAACCAGTCGGTATGGTTAGAAGTGAGAGCAGAGCCGCCGTCGCTCAAATTGCCACTGTTGCTCACAAAGGCGTACCAATATACTTGGAAGTCCCAATTCTCCTCTTCACGGCCGATGCGGTGGCATTCACGCAAGAAGTCCTGGAAATTGGTATTCAACGTCATGCTCCAAGTCCCTTCGGGATTGATACCCAATCCGTCAATACCATAATACTTCATCATTTGAACCAGCTTCCTTGCATACTTGAAGTTGCCTGTTCCGTCTTTAGCACAAAGATCTGCCAGGGGTTTTCCTGCATCTGAGGACTCTGTAACCGAAGCTGCCCAATCGACGAAGTACAAGCAACCTGTCGGGACACCATTCTTGTGAGCTACGTCAAGCATAGCCGCAGGCACACGGAACCACGAATTCGACCAGTTGCCATGACTGTCGAGATATTGCCACATGCTGAAGTTGTCTGCCTCAAAATTATAACGGGGCAGAGGTCCCCACTGTTTGGTCATCTCGCCTATCGGTCCCCACCAACAGAATTTCTTATCCGTGTCATCAGTCAGTTCCTTATGAGCCTGGCTGTTTACATTAAAGAAGCGGTCTTTCTTCCTCACACGTGAAATGAAGAAATTGTCATCGACATAACCTTCGGCATTGAGAGTAAGAGGTTTGCCGGGCTCCCATGCGTCCAACAAAGCCGCATAGTCCTTGGTGACACCGGACGAAGGTGTCCCTGTGTTCTCACCGAAATCCACATACATCGGATGTGTCGGGATTCCCTGTGCATACATCCCTGCTGAAACAAGGATAGATGCAGCAAATAGCAAATGTTTAGCTTTCATACTGTTTTAATTGTTATTTTATAACTGATTATTAATCAAAATTACCGACGCCTTCGACATCCCACCACAGGCGTACTCCCTGTCTGTTACCAGTCACTGAGCTCGATGTCTCCTCATTAAGTACCGGCACGGCTACTGTTTCTATTTCATCTTTTACTGCAGTGTCTGTACCATAGGAATAAGGCAGACGACGCACATAAGTATTCTCATCTATCGAGCCGTCGGCATCCTGATAAGCTCCCGTGACAGGGGGCACCAGACGCGGATAACCGGTGCGGCGTATGTCTGTCCAAGCAATATTTGACATCGGATACATGGCAATCCACTTCTGTGTCATTATCTTTTCGAGACTGACCTCTTCCATGCTGCGGGAACTTCCGTCAGGCATATCTCCGCTTGAGTATTTATTTGTGTCCGTCGGCCCATAGCCATTGTTCAACAAATACATACCGTCCCATGTAGAAAGATTGTTATCTGAATCATACCAATCTATATACTGGTAGTCCGGATTGTCAATATCGGCACCGGCACCGCGGTTGGTCAGATAAGCGTCCACATCGGAATCACCATACCCATGCCTTGTCAAGAACTGTCTTATCCCTTCTTCATAAAATTGTTCCGGATCACCTCCCATACTCCATCCATAGAGGGCACCCTCGGCACGCAAGAACATTACTTCTTCGGCTTTCATCCAATAGAGTGGCTCGCCTTGCATGAAATTGGTAAAACGTGAGTAAAGGATATAGTCCTGATCATTGGATTTGTCACGAAGATAAACGCCAGACCTCATGCTCATATACTGTGTGCCATTTGTGGCCACGAGTTGCTTGCGATTATTATAGAGGTCTGCTGTATTTTTGACAAAGAAATATTCAAGCAGTTTGTCAGCCCCGCAACGCACAAGTATATTATGGTAAGAAGCATTCAAACGCGTATCCACCCAGTTGTTGGCTATCTTATACAATGGATGCACACCCCACTCTTGGTCAGGGCCGCATGTCAATCCCATGCCATAATCACCATACTCAAACACTCCGCTGGCAACAGCTTCCTCTGCCACTTGCTGCATCGTCTTCCCTTCATAGGTAAATCCCTGCACTTTTTTACAAGTCATGGCTATGCGCAATTTCATTGAGTTGCCATACTTGCGCCATTCTTCTATTATAGAAGCAGCATCTGATTCCTTAGTAGCTTCGTCGGTCATCACTATCAGATTATCAACCTCGCTATCGGGACCAGCCTGATAAGTTTCGATGTCTGCAATGGCATCATCTATCATGGCTAGGATTTTGACAAACACTTCGCTCTGCTTCTCATAATTCAGCGGATGTGTTTCCTTCAATGCCAGATAATCATCAAATGGCACGGGTCCGTGCACTACTGCCACATCATAAGCCGACTGTGCATACATCAACTTGCCCATGGCATAAAGCGGAGCATACTCCGGCATTGTCTTCTGTGTGTTGATTACCGGCACCACTTGTTGGGCTACCCATTGGAAATTAGCATAGGGACCGCTTGCGAAATCATTGTTGAAAGCAAACGAAGAAGCTATTCTGCCCTCAAAATTGTGCGGGACAGACATGTAGCCCGCGAAATCCTGTACGTGCAGCGAATGCTGGTACTGGTATTTGTGTTCGCGGTTATCGACAACATATCCTTCCGCAGCTTTGAGGTAACCGGAGATTTCCTCACCGGACTTCAGTTCCGTAGCATAGCTGCCGTCTCCTGTCCCCGTGGCATTGTTGTCTTCATTGAAAGTCAACATATCGTCATAGCACGACGCAAAAGTGAGCGACGCGGCCACAAGGAGTATTGATGTTTTTAAATGTCTTGTATTCATTTCTTTTATATTCCTGTATTATGTTAGAATGTAGCCTTGAGGTTTATACCGAAACTCCTCGTCGTGGGAGTAGAGAATGCATCAAGTCCACCATATCCGTTAGTCGTTGAGACCGAGATGTCCGGATCAACCGGGGCATCCTTATAGAAGAAAAACAAGTTTCTCGCCACGGCCGAGACGCTCAGATCCTTGCCTTCCCCGAAGAGAGAGCGGAATGTATAGCCTAACGACAATTCACGCAGGCGGAAATTTGTAGCGCTGTACGCATATTGGCTCAGACATGGCTCTCCACCGCCTATTGCTTGGAAATAGCCCTGTGCGGGAGCGACATTCCCATCTGGCATAACAACGCCGGCAACAGGGGTCAATACAATCTCATCACCGGCGAAGCTCTTCTGCAAGTAAGTAACCCCGCTGTTACGAGCATCGCCCGAACGTTTTGAGACACCATACATATCCAGACGTGCTTCAGTGTAAGAGACCACTGTGCCGCCTATCTTGCCATCTATGAGGAAGTAGAGGTTGAAATTCTTATAGTTGAAATTGTTGCTCCAGCTCAAATGATGCTTTGCATTGGCATTGCCGAGATAACATGAATAGTCCGGTGAAATTTTAGGCGCGCCGGTGCGGTCCACCTTGATTGTCTTGCCATCCTCTTCATACTCGAAAGTCTTGCCATAAAGTTCCCCTATCGGTTTGCCCTTTTCATACCTCAGTTGCAATCCTCCCTGGAAGACCGGAGTCGTGCTATAAGTATCCTTGCCCTCAAACAGTTGCAATATTTCGTTTTGGTTGAACGAATAGTTTACAGATGTCCTCCAGTTGAAATTATTGTTAGGAGTCAGCGTATATGTCACTGTGGTCTCGACACCACGGTTGCGGATTTTGCCGGCCATCTCGGGCAACTTGCCTCCTGTCGCGGCATCAGTCGGGAGCCATTGGTTGAGCGACATATTGTTGTAGAAAGTAAACTCGATGTCCAAAGCACGGCGGAAAAGGCTCAAGTCAAAACCGACCTCCGTCGAACGGTTGCGCTCTGGCTCGGCTTTCTTGAAGTTGCGGTATTGGCTTGCTGTCAGCGAACCGTTTGCATAGTTGATGCCCACCATATTAAAGAATTGGTTGGGGATTGGGATACCGACATCCGAATATGACACACGGAGCTTGAATGAATGCAACCAATCCTTCTCTATGCCAAACACTTTGTCGATAAACATATTACCACCGACAGCATAATACGTATAATGTTTGCTGTTCAATATATTGATCTGGTAGAATTGCGAGAACGCGCGTGCCCAGTCCGTACGGAACGAACCGTCGATATAAGCCATGTCCTTATAACCGATTGATGCCGTACCATAAATAGAGTTTTTCCAGTTTTGGTCTACACTCTCGTTTGCGGTCAAGCCGGCTCCGCTATGGGCAGTATTGATGTTGCTCGGCGAGAACACGTTGGGAGTGTGCGTTGAGTCCGCCATCCAATATGTGAAGCCAGTAGTATAATAGTCTTCCTTCCATGTCGAGCCTCCGAAATTGGCCGATATATCGAAATCACCAAACTTGTCAGTGTAATTGATGAGGAAGTCTGCATAAATCTGATCGGTGCGTGAATTTGCGACTGAATAGATTGAATTGTTGATGAAAGTAGACTTTGTTCCATCATAGGTCTTCTCGTCATTGCTGTAGTTTGTACGGTCGGCACGGAAACGCAAATCGACGCTTAGTTCCGGTATAATCTTGACCTTTGCAGCAACCATACCATAAATACGTTCGGTCACTTGCTCTTTGAGAAGTCGGTGCTGATACCAGTAGGGATTGTTCTGATTGTCGCTCGCTATCCAAGGCCAATACTGTATCGGACCCTCGGTGTTCGTCGAACGATAAGTAGTCTCGTTGTCATAGAGTTTGTGATAGTAAATCATGCCGTTGGTCTCATAGTTGTCACGGAAATAGTTGATGTCCGCGTTCCTCGGCATGAGATAGAGGCTATAGATAGGATTGGCATACGCACCAGAGCCGGGTCGGTTATTGACCTTCTGATGGATGTAGCTTCCGCTGGCTGAGATTTGGAGATGATCGTCAAACAAGTTCATCGTCTCACGGAATGTCAGGTTGTGACGCAAAAACTTGTTTCCGTCAATTATGCCATTGGAAGTAGTATTGCCATAAGAGAAATAGGTCTGTGCCGTCTTATTACCGCCAGACACAGCCACAGAGTTGTTGAAGTTTGTCCCCAATTGATAGAAATCGCCGATATTGTCTACGGCATAATTCCTTGCATAAGGGATTTCGTCAAGCGTAGCCTGCGACAGGTTTCCTATCTTAGGTCCCCATGACATCAGCGACAGCCTGCGCCTGCGGGTCGGTGAGTTGGGATTGAGCGAAGTGTCTTCAAAATATTCTACCGATGCGCCATAGTCATTCTGCAATTCGGGCAAGACGAGGGCTTTCTCAAACAATGTACTGCTTGACACCGACACACTGACCTTGCCCTCTGCACCTTTTTTGGTCGTGATGACGATGACACCGTTACCGGCATCGCTACCATAGAGGGCAGCGGCATTCGAGCCTTTCAGCACCGTGATTGACTCGATGTCGTCAGGGTTGATGTTTGACAACGGATCACCGCTGTCAGTCGTATTGCCGCCAGAGAGAAGCGCATCGCCAATCTGTGTACCGCGCTGTGAATCGACCATTGGCACACCGTCAATGACTATCAGTGCCTGATTGTTGCCGAGTATTGACTTGTTACCGCGCAATATGATTTTCGACGAGCCGCCCGCACCGGTAGCGTTGGGAGTAATGACCAATCCGGCTGTCTTGCCTTGCAAAGCGTTGATAAAGTTGGCATCTTTGGCGCGGGTCAGCTCTGCACCGTCCACTTTCTGTGTGGCGTATGTCAGCGAGGATTCTTTCTTCTCTATACCGAGAGCCGTGACGACAACTTCTCCGAGCAGTTCGGAGTCTTCGTGGAGGGTTATTTTCATGTCAGGCTTTGCATCGACCGTCTGCGATGTGTAGCCCACATACGAGATGACGAGCCGTGCGCCCTGTGCCACGTTGAGGCTGAAGTAGCCGTCGAAGTCGGTGATTGTGCCGTTGGCAGTCCCCTCCTCGACGACATTCGCGCCGATGATGGCTTCGCCGTTGGCATCGACGATGCGTCCTTTCACCATGACATGGTCGTCCTGCATGACAGCCGATGCCGTGGGATCCGGTCCCGCGTGCGCTGCCAGCGGGGCTGCAGCCAGCGAGAGGGAAAGCAATGACAGCAGCAGTCCCGTCCCGGCCTTGTTGCCGCGGCGGAGGGCATAACTGCGAACTTGCATTTTCTCTTTGTTCATACTTTGGTCTTTTTATTTATTATAAATTATGTTGTAAATGTCTATTTGACACGTTTTGTATTACAACTGCAACAAAAAGGCAGATTGCTGCATATTTTATTTCATAGGTCCTAATGTCGCACGAAATCCATTTATCGCACTTTTATGACATAATAAAATAAAACTTTGCAATATCAAGCCCTTTCTGCTGTCTAATAACAAACAAATATAAACAATTTTAAATAGAATGAAAGTGTTCTAATGTTAAATTTAGGATTTTAGCTAAAATTTTCCACACTGTCGGTTGCACGTGTCGGGCGGTCGGGGTTATCGAAGCGGCCACGGATGATTAATGCTTTGATTGACGGCTACTTATATCACGTTTCCAATCTGCGGACTCCGGACTTGTGTGATGCCGCCGGCACGTCTTTTGCCTTGCGGCATGGCGTGGCAGGCGTCGTTTGGGTCCGGGAAATTGCCGACAGGCAGGTAATGCTAATATTTGACTGGAGTGTCTTGCCGATGACATAATGATGACAGCGTCGCGCTTTCACTGCCATTTTGCTATTTGTCGTGACGTGTTTCGTCCGGTGTCGCGTGGATGGCGTGCGGCGCGCTGCCGGCGGGGTACAATGCCATGCC
>DWUP01000113.1 GCA_020012075.1 Candidatus Avibacteroides avistercoris | reverse complement strand
GCATCAACTATTCCACCGCCGTTTGGGACACCAATCTCGAAAGCAGCATAACGATAATAGCCGAAAACGGGTCGGTCAAGGTGGCCGGGCAATATATGAATGAAGTCACTTATTGCCATATAAAGGACTATGAGATGCCTGTATTGGCCCCATCCAATCCGCCCAATGATTATGGAGCCTACAAAGGGTCTGCGCAAAACCACCATTATGTCATCCAGAATGTCATCGACACACTCACTGCTGACGCTTCAATCACAACCAATGCAATGGACGGACTAAAGGTGGTGGACATCATCGAGCGTATCTATTCAGTCAGGGATGCCAGTCATTGACATGTGAGCCATGAGAACAGCCGCCGCCATAGCAACACTGATGATATTGCTCGCCGCATGCGGCGGTGAAGGCTGGAGGCATAAGAACGGCAAGTCAGACAGTGATGCATTCATAGACTCGTGCTATGACATGATTTACCGTGACTGCGACTCGCTGATCACCATGCTTGAGAGCTATGAAACCGACGACAGCGTGACCTATTGGCGGCTCAACAATGTGCTGTCACGCGCCTATTATTCAAAAGGATTTCTCAAAAAAGCTGCCGAGGCCAATGCCCGCAGTCTGGACTATTGCAACCGCACGCCGGATACAGACAGCAGAAAGCAGGTCTTGGGCGAAAGCCTCAACAGCAAAGCTGTCTACATGATGGCACAAGGGCAGAATGACAGTGCATTGGCTATTCTTAAGCAAGCATATTCCATGCTGCGCAACGGAAGTAACCCCGACGCCACCATCAACACGATGATTAACATCGCCGACAACTACTATTCGGCCGGCGATTTTACGACTTCGAGCCAATGGTATCACGAGGCGTTGCTCATGACCGATTCATTGGGGACACACGACTTCGACCTGCCTCTCAATGCAGGACTCGGCAAGCTGTATATTGAAATAGGCAACTATGCAATGGCCGACCGCTACCTTGCCATAGCCGAAAGCGCTTACCCCAACAGCACCGTGTATGAGAAGTTCTACTTCTGTAATACCCGAGGCAACTACTATTACTATATTGGTAATTATGAAGAAGCACTCTTGTGGTTCCGCAAGGCTTATGACCTCATCAACGGCGGCATCGGAAGGATGACATCGTCATGCAACATGGGAGAAGTATTTATCTACCTCAACAAGCCGGACTCTGCCGAACGATATGTGGCCGAAGCATCAGTCATCTCAGACAGTATAGGAGGCGGAGCGGCCGGCTACTACGTGAAAAGCATCCATGCATTCCTTGCATTACAAGAAAAAGATTATGCCACAGCCGGCACGTTGCTTGATGAATTGCGCCATTATAAAGGAAGCGTCTCGCCAGAATACATATACCTGCTAAACAAAAGGTTAAACCAATTCTACGAAGGCAAGAAAGATTACCGCAATGCTTACCGCTACCTGCGTGAAGTGAACCGCTATGACGACTCGCTCCGCAATCAACGCACACTCAACAATCTGGCAGAGGCATCCTACCGATACAGGAATGATACGACCATCATCGCCAAAAACAAAAAGATAGAAGAATCAAAGCGCGAGATAGACCGTCTGACATTCATCACGACAGTGTCTGTCATGTCTCTTGCCATAGCCGTACTGTTATTCTCCTATATCACATTGCTCCGACGCAAAAGACTGGAACACGACAGGCAGATGTATGCCAAAGCCATAAACGAATATCGGATGCAGGTCATCAAAAACAGAGTTACACCACACTTCATATTCAATGTGCTGAATGCCATCATGCCGAGCCTGAGGTCGCATAAAGAACTCGAAGCGCCGATCCGCAGCATGGTGCGGTTGCTGCGCAGCGGGGTCACGGCAGCAACCAATATAACAGTAAGCATAGAAGATGAGATGCAATATGTCAAAGACTACATCACACTCTTCACCATCAGCAAGGGCATGGACGTAGATGTCACATGGGATATATCGCCAACAATAGATACGACTACACGGGTTATGCCGACAATGTTCCTGCAACTACCGGTAGAGAATGCACTCAAATACGCCTTTACAGGCATAAGCACCCCACGCCTCGCCATTACCATAGCAGATGACTGCGGCACAGTACTGACCATCGAAGACAATGGGACAGGTTTCAACGAAGCTGACATGCAAGGCAAAAAAGAAAACGGCACAGGCACAGGACTCGCCACAATGAAAGAAATCATAAGAATGCTCAACCGCAACAGAAGCAAAAACATAACCATGGCAATCACGACACCAGACGATGGACATGGCACACGGATAGTCATCAGAATACCACACGACGAAAGACACACACAGGAATGAACCAACACTACGATACAATCATCATCGATGACAGCAGCAAAAGCATTGATATCCTCAACGATGATTTGAAATGCCATGACAGCATCAATGTAGTCGCCACGACGACCGACATTGACGAGGCCAAGCAACTCATTGTGCAGCACCGGCCACGTGTGCTGTTCATCGACATAGAGATGCCGCAACAGAACGGGCTGGACTTCATAACTAAAATCAGGGAACACACCGACCACGAGATGTTGATCATATTCTACTCGGCATTCCAGAAATATGCCATTGATGCCATGCGCCTGTCAGCCTTCGATTTCCTGCAAAAGCCATATTTCCCTGACGAATTGGCCGACATCGTCAGACGCATCGACGACTACTATACTTCAATCGACGACACACGACAACGGACAGCGACACACGCCACGCCGGCATCCATAGGCTTGCTCACTGACGAAGGACTCCGCGTAGTCAATCGCGATGATATAGTCATGTTCCGCTATTTGGCAAAAGAGCGTGTGTGGCAAATGTTGCACGCCGACACCAAAGCATTCACGTTGCGCAAGGGGCTGACGGCACGCGACCTGACAGCCATCGACGAGACACTATTGGTGCAATTGAGCCAAAACTGCATAGTCAATCTGCGCTATGTCAGCTCGATTGACACCCAGACCATGCAATGCCGCCTTGCGCCCCCGTTTGATGATATGACCTTGGCAGTCTCCCGCACTTACTATCCGAAGTTCAAGGACCACCTGCACATCATCTGACAACCGGCTATGACACGCGGTTGGCAACAGGCATGCCGCCGGCAAACTGGCGGAGATTCTCGGCAGCAATCTCCATCAGACGGCTTCTGGCCTCGAATGTCGCCCACGCCACATGAGGTGTGATATAACAATTCCTTGCACCCAGCAGGGGATTGTCAGCCTTGGGCGGCTCGGTGGAAAGCACATCCAATGCCGCTGCCATCAGACGTCCAGAGTTCAAGGCATCGGCGAGAGCCTGCTCATCGACCAACTGTCCGCGCCCTGTGTTGATAAGCACAGCCGTCGGACGCATCATGCCGAGCCTGCGGGCATCGACCATTCCTGATGTCGATGCAGTGAGCGGACAGTGCAAGCTAAGCACGTCAGCGGCGGCAAAAAGGTGGTCAAGGTCGCATCGGGTTATCCATTGCGGCAAACCTGACTTAGAGGTATAGGCCATGACACGCATCCCGAAGGCATGGGCTATCTCGGCCACTGCCATGCCTATATGACCCAGCCCGACGATGCCCATTGCCTTGCCACGCAATTCGTGTATGGGTGTGAGTTGATAGGAGAAGTCTGCGCTCCGCGTCCAGTCACCACGATGTACTGAGACAGAATAGCCACTCACACCGACATAGATGTTGAGCAGATGGGCAAAGACCAGTTGCGCTACCGAGTCGGTGCTGTATGCAGGTATGTTGGTCACCACAATGCCGCGCCGTGCAGCCTCGGCGACATCGACATTGTTATATCCTGTCGCCAGCACGCCGACATATTTCAAATCAGGCAGCGCATCGAAGTGTTCACGCCCGAGCACTACCTTGTTGAGCAGCACGGCATCCATTCCTTTGGCACGTTCCAAGACCTCGTCAGGCCGTGTGCGGTCATACAGATGCAACTCTCCGAGGGCAGCTATCGGCTGCCAGTCGAGGTCGCCGGGATTGACGGCGAAGCCGTCGAGCACGCATATTTTCAAATTCATGTCATTCATATTTCTTGTTCCACAAATGTTCTTGACGGTCTTTCATCTTATTCTCCGACTGATTGGGCTGTGGCGACCAGAAGACTGTGCCCTGCAGAGCGTCGGGCAAGTAATCTTGCCGCACGAAGTTGCCCTGATAGTCGTGGGGATACTTATAGTCCTTGCCATAGCCGATGTCCTTCATCAGCTTGGTCGGGGCATTGCGCAGATGCAGCGGGACCGGCAGGTTACCCGTCCGCCGCACCTCTGCAAGCGCCGCATCTATCGAGAGGTATGCCGAGTTGCTCTTTGGCGAAGCGGCCAGATAGACGGTCGCTTCGGCCAGCGGGATACGGGCCTCGGGCCAACCTATCTTATTGACAGTATCAAAAGCGGCGTTGGCCAGCAACAGTGCATTAGGATTTGCCAGTCCGATATCTTCGGCGGCCGAGATGACAAGCCGGCGGGCAATGAAGACAGGGTCTTCTCCACCCTCTATCATCCTCGCCAGCCAATAGACGGCAGCATCGGGGTCACTGCCTCTGATGGACTTGATAAATGCCGATATGATGTCATAGTGCATCTCCCCGTCCTTGTCATAAGCCACGGGAGACCGTTGCAGGACATCGATGACACGCTCATTGGTGACCACCAGCTTGCCACCTTCGGGCTTGATGGAATTGAGCACCAGCTCCAGACTGTTGAGCAACCGCCGCCCGTCGCCCGCAGCATAGTGCAGCAGGGCATCGCGCTCACGCACGTCAATATCGAGTGCAGCCAGCACCGTGTCGTGTGACAATGCCCTGTCGAGTATCTTGTTGAGGTCGTCGTCGCTCATCGGACGCAGCGTATAGACCTGGCATCTCGACAGCAGCGGACGGATGACTTCAAACGAAGGGTTCTCTGTCGTCGCCCCGATGAGGATGACTGTCCCCCGCTCCACCGCACCGAGGAGCGAGTCCTGCTGTGACTTGTTGAAACGGTGTATCTCGTCGATAAACAGAATCACCGACCCGTCGGCAAAAAGCCTATCCTTCTCGGCGCGGTCAATGACCTCTCTGACCTCTTTGACACCGGCTGTCACAGCGCTGAGCGTATAAAACGGCTTCTTCAGTTCGCTGGAAATGATGCCGGCCAGTGTGGTCTTGCCGACACCGGGAGGCCCCCACAGGATGAATGACGACATGTTGCGTGTGGCTATCATCCTCCTGATGATGCCGTTCTCGCCCACAAGGTGATCCTGCCCGACATAATCGTCGAGCGTGCGCGGACGTAATCTTTCTGCCAATGGTCCCATAGCTGACTGACTGTTATCCGGACACAAAGATATTACATTTCCCGCGCATTACGTGCCACGATCACACTCGCAGCGCACCGTCCGCACACCTCTGTGCACGGACGTGCCACAGTGCATCTTCGATGCCAAACAGCAAAGGCGCTTCACCCTGCGCAGCCCCGCACGGGCAAATAAGCACCCGACATGAGGGGCAAAACACAGGATGGCAGTATGCCAATCTCCGCCGGGTAGGATGCCATCTCTATTTTTAGCCTAAAAATATATAGACGTTAGGCTAAAAACATATATTTTTAGCCTAAGTTTTTCCGGCAGGGCCTGATGACAGGATGCACGGCAATGCAGGCCGCGCTTACGGGGTCTGGTGCCATCACGATATGTCAGGGGCTAATCTTCTCTTTGCAACAGTGGTGAGAGATAGTCAAGCGCACGCATGAGTGCAGCGCGCCAATAGTCGTGTGTGTGGCCTCCGGGCATCTCTGTGTAGCGGTGCGGCACACCGAGCGCAGACAACCGGCGGTGCAGGCGACGATTGTCATTGACGAATACATCTTCGCTCCCGCAATCGAGACTGATGTCTACTCCGGCATCTGCGGCATCGAGATTCACGACCGAGTGTGCACGCCACTGTGCCTGATGGCCGGCATACGCGCCGAGTACACGGTCTATCTTCCACCGCCCGGGATATGCGGTCAGGTCCACGCACCCGCTGATGCAGTAGGCCGCACGCCATACCCCGGAGTGCCGCAGTGAGCACCACAACGCTCCGTGTCCGCCCATGCTGTAACCACAGATGGCACGTGCGTGCCTGTAGGGGATGGTCGCATAGGCCGAATCGACGAATGCTACAAGTTCTTTGGTGATAAATGTCTCATAACACGAAGCTGTATCAACGGGGCTGTCGATGTACCAACTATTGCGGCCGTCGGGACAGACGAAGATGATGCCGAGACTGTCGGCCAATGACGGCAGCGCGGGACACGTCTTGAGCAGCCACGTATTGTGATTGCCTCCATAGCCGTGGAGCAAATAGACCGTGGGATGAGACTTGCCGGCATCGGGGGCAATGACCGTGACGGGCACCGTTCTCCCCATCGAGGCACTCCACACACCGGCACTGTCCACACTCGCGGCATGGCATGTGTGCGGAGCCATGGCACAGACAACGAGTGCGACCGCGAGGCTCAAGCCGCATATTGTCAGGCGGCATTTCATCGTCCGAGCTTTTCTTTAGCCTCCAGTGTCGCTTTCAAGCCGAGATATATGGCTTCACAACTGTCTACTACATGCAGTTCGTCATCCGTCAGGCTTTCCTTGTATTCATCAAAGGCATCTTCCGACAGTTCCCTAAAGCGTTCATCCGCCTCCATCCAGCGCGCTTCATCAAATGCCTCATGTCCGTGACTGACCTCGTCGATGAACGAAGTGAAGTCCTCGATATAGTCGTCCTTGGTCGTACAAGAGATGAAGGCAGTGGCAGCGGCTGCAAGCAATAAATGTCGCAATCTCATGTCTACGGTCATTTTTCGTCAGTAAAATATAGTGTTTCGACTTTCGAGAGTTTGTTTCTCATTTGCCCCATACGCGAGCGCCGTATGCTCAGCGTCATGCGGCAGTCCATGTCAAAGGCTTGGGCCACTATCGTCGGGCCATCATCCTTGACAACACGCATGACATCGTTGAGGAAAGGGTATTCGAAGACTATCGACACGGCTTCATCGACCGTCTTTTCAACTATGGTGGCGGCTTCGAGAGCGAGTGATGCGGCCTGCCGGTAGGCGACTATCAGTCCGCCGGTCCCCAGCTTTATGCCGCCGAAGTAGCGTATGACCATCACCAGCACGTCGGTCAGCGCCATCGAGTTGATTTGCCCGAGGATGGGGCGTCCCGCCGTGCCCGACGGCTCGCCGTTGTCATTGGCGCGGAACACCTTGCGGTCACTGCCGAGCATATAGGCATAGCAGATGTGGCGTGCGTCATAGTATGCCTTGCCGCACTCATCAAGATGCGCCCGCACCTCATCCACCGATGTGACAGGCACGGCGATGGAGATGAATTTACTGCGTTTCTCAGTGAATACGGCCTCAGCACGACCGTCGATGGTCTTGTAGGTGTCGTCTGCCGGATTGTCGCCTGCCATCTTGATGCGCCGTGTCAGAATCTGAACCCTACGGAGAGCAACGCCTGATGCTCACGGTTTTGCAATCCGATGGCAGGTATATTGACGTTGTCGTAAGGATAGAAGTCTGAATTATATTTCATAAACTGGTAGGCGAGGTCGAAATAGAAGTGATTTTTGCTATACCCCAACCCTGCCGAGACTGACCACCGGTCGCGCACGTTCTCATACTCGGTGTCGGTGCGTGCCGACGAAGCCTCCATATACTTGAATGCCGTCGCTTCCATAAACGAGGTGACATAATTGAAACCCGCACGTACCGAGAATGACGGTGTGACTCTGAACTCGCCACCCACCTTGGCCACGTGCTGCGCACCGAATGATTGGCGCACTCCCCCGAAAAGGATGCCGTCTTCGTCCGTATAGCCATCGTTGAGGACATCTATGTTTATCCCATCTTCATACATTATGCTGGTCTTCGCGGCATTCTGGTATTCATATTCTGCACCTATGGCAAGGCGGCTGAGCAACGTGGCACCGAGGCTGACATTGACCTTCCACGGGGTACGCACACGGTAATTGTATTCATAGCCCATGAAGTTGCGGTACTCATCCTCGGGCGATATTGCCCCGCGCCGCGCTACCCACTGCCCGTTTTCATCCATGACATCGACATTATAGCTGAGTGTAGACTCCTGATAGTCCCTGAGCCAATAGATCGTGGGCGTGGCAAACGAGAAGCCGAGCCGCAGGTTGTCGGTCAGACGTGCGATGATGCCTATCGAGAAGCCGAGTCCCGAGCCGGAGGTGGAGAATGTGTTCATCAAGTCATAACCGCCCTGATAGTAGCGGCCATCATATATTTCCTCTGTGTAGGTCGATGATTTCTGGTATTTCACATCGATTGCCGTCAGAGTCATGCCGAGATAGACGCGGTCATACACATTGAGCGACACGTTGAAGTCGTAGTCATTGATCCATCCGCTCTCTTGCATGTCATAGACATGGTCGAAGCTGTCGGCAGGATAATAACCCTCCCACATGCCATCAAAGTTACCTGCCTGATCTGTCACCGGATTGATCAGATAGGCGGCATAGCCCATGATGGGCAACCATCCCACATAAGGATTGGCGGTGACAAATGCATCGGCCGCCTCAAACTGCTCGGGGTCATAACCGGGCAGACCGTCAGCGGTGATGCCGGAGGATGCCATGCTGGCGATGAGGTCTGTCTGTGTCGTTCCGTCAGACCAATTGCCACGCCACTGGCGGTTGAAATTGCGCCGCTTATTATAGTTGAAGCCGAAATTCAAGAACCTGACGGGGCTTTTGCCCATGTCAAAAGCATAGACGAATGCAGCATTGTCAAACGAGAATGAGGTCTTGCGGAACTTATCATTGCCCGTCCCGGGCGATGTCGATGCAGTGTTTGTCCCGAAAGAAAAGACGAGATCGTTGCTGCGATAGAGACCTATGCCGGCAGGATTGCTCCTCATGACCGACACGTCGCCACCGAGTGCATTCATCGCACCGCCCATACCGACATAGCGTGCAGTGCCGTTGAGGTCACTGTCGATGAGACCGGCTGCCTCATATATTGTCTGTGCACCGGCTGCCGATGACAGGAGCAATGCGGCAGCCACTAACTTAACTTTTTTCATAATTCAAATTCCAATTATACCGTCTGTCACCGTTGCTTACCTGCGGCCTCCGCCCCCACTGCGTGAGACACTGCCACCGCGTGATACCGATGACGAGCGCGAACTGCCCGAAGAGAAACTGGATCTCGATGAGGAGTTATAGGACGGTCGGTTGTAGGACGACGTGGACGATGACCTGCGCATCGATGACGATGATGAAGTCCTGCGGGTCGTGCCAAACGAGGATGACGAAGATGAACGACGTGTAGTGCCGAATGATGACGTAGACGACGAGCCGCGACGTGACGAGTTGCCGAACGAGGATGAGGACGACGAGCTGCTGCCAAACCTCGATGACGAACTGCGGCGCGAACTATCAATGAATGATGATGAACCGCTGCGACGCGACGTGCCATTGTCAAATGACGAACTGCGGCGCACCGTAGCCGACCCATTGCGGCGTGACGACGATGTCGTGCTGCCTACACGGTTGCCATACTGCCTGCCGGCACGGTAGCTGTCGTGATACACCGGCCGATAGTAGTTGTGTGCATAGTGCGGATAGTGCGGGTAATAGTGATGAGGATGCCAGTACCACCCATAGTCATAGTACCATCCGGCATAATAAGGACGGTAATACCACGAATACCATCCCGAATAATAGCTTGCGGGCCTGAACCTCCAGTCCCACCACAGCGGATTGGAAAACGTGGGGAAAGCATAGGCATAGGGACCATCAACATAGACATTCCAATCAAATGCCGATGCCCCATAGAGAATGTCAAAATACAGCGGGCTGGACACGTGTATGGCAATCTCGGGACTGGTAAACCGCATCAGCCTTATGGTATATTCATAGTCTGACTGCGAACCGTTGAAGCCATTGACCCATCCGGCCTCATCGCTCCCGCTGACGCTGTAATCGTCATTCTCCTCCTGTTCTGGCTCATATTCATCAGACGCATCACCACTCTCCGGGCGGTATCTGCGGTTATAAGCATCGACATCCACATCGAGTGATGACGAGCCACCCTGCACATCACTTGTCACTGTCGGTGCCTCATCATAGGCCTGCGCTCCATCAGCCTCATCATAGTCGTCATCAGATGGGACGTAATAGAGATCATTATAGCCCTGCGAAAAGGCCGGCAAGGATGCAAGACCTAAGATGGTCGCAAATAAAACGTTCTTAATCATACCTTTTCACTTTATAGTCACACACAAATATAATAATAGTAGATATATGTGGCACGCCGAGTTTCTGTTTTTTAACTTTCAGGGAACAAAGTTTCCCAACGTTTCACATTTCGGCACAGTCTAATGCCTGCCTACCACCACCTCTACACCGGCTGCGCCGATGTCACCACCGACGGGCGGATTGTCTTTGTCAAGCGACAGTGTGACCCGGGCGACCTTGGGGAAATGCTGCAAGATGCTCATGGCGACCCTGTAGGCCAGAGACTCCAGCAGACGCGACGGAGTGGCCATCTCGCGTCTGACCAGACTGCACACCGCACCATAATCGACAGTGGCGGCAAGATCATCGGTCAAGGCTGCCGCGGTGTCAGACAAGTCAAGACGGATGTCCAGCAGGTAAGTATTGCCCACCCTGCCCTCCTGCGGCAAAACACCGTGATAAGCGTAGACGCGCAGGCGGCTGATGCGTATAGTCATGCTTTCGATTGCCATGCCATGAAAAGTCTCGAAAATTTTTTCCTGCCATGCAGATAGTAATCACATACAATGCTACGGCGATAGCATACGATGCTACCGGCCATGGCATACGACCTTTTATAGTCTTTCATTCTATGCCAATAATCGATGCGTGCACGGCAGACGGCAGCGGCCTTTGACGGTTGCAACGTCAGCAAGAATTGCAGCGCCGCGATGCCATCGAGCAAGGCACGGACAGCCATAATCCTGTGATAATGCCAGGGCGGGAGATTCTTGCGCAGCATTATAAGATTGTTCCTGAAGTTGAGGTAGGTCTTGTAGGGATTCTCTTGACCCAACGTGGCTCCCCCGACATGGTAGACTACAGAAGATGGCACGCAACTGATGGCATGGCCTGCACGCCGGATGCGCCAGCAGAGGTCTATCTCCTCCATGTGTGCAAAGAAAGTCTCGTCGAAACCGCCCACATGGCGGAACACGTCAGAGCGAACGGCCAATGCCGCCCCCGATGCCCACGAGATGTCTGCTATGCTGTCATATTGGCCTTCGTCCCTCTCAATCGTCGAGAATATCCTCCCACGGCAGAACGGATAGCCATAGCGGTCAATATATCCGCCACAAGCTCCGGCATATTCAAACATGCCGTGGTCGCGCTCGCTCAGAATCTTCGGCTGGCAGGCAGCCACATGGGGATGGCTGTCCATGTAAGCGACCAGAGGCGTGAGCCATCCGTCAGTGACCCTGACATCTGAATTGAGCAGGATATAATAGCGTGCATCAATGCCCGCGAGGCCGATGTCATATCCCCCCGCGAAACCGTGGTTGCGGTCCAACCTGACAACGCCGACCGTCGGGTGCTCGGCCTCGACATAACTGACAGAGGCATCGGTCGAAGCATTGTCGATGACATAAACCTTGCAATCTTCAGACTGCGAATACGCGACCACCGACGGCAGATATGCCTTGAGCATGTCAAGGCCATTCCAATTCAATATCACTACGGCCGTCTTGATTTGCATGGCATCCTTATTGTCCATCGATGATAGCAGCCTTTAGCATCCGTGTCCCTGCATCGAGTGCGCCGAGACGCACATTGACCACAGTGTTGTCGAGCGGTGCCGATGTGTCCACCTCAGTCTTGATATAATTTTCGGTGAAGCCGTGCAGCACGCCGGGCGTCTTGGAATGTTCAAGCAATACGCGCGCCGTAGTCCCGACATGCTTGGAATAGAAGTCGAGCAACTTGCTGTCAGACAATTCCTGCAGCTTGGCACAACGCGAATGCTTTGTCGCAGGCGCAACGGCACCTTCAATCCTGAGAGCCGCCGTGCCCGGGCGCTCCGAATAAGGGAATACATGGAGTTGCGAGACATCAAGCCCTGCGATGAAATCGTATGACTTGTCAAACAACGGGTCAGTCTCTCCCCGTGCCCCAGCAATGACATCGACACCGATAAAGGCGTGCGGCATCACTTCTTTTATATAATGTACCCGCCCGGCAAACAGTGCCGTGTCATAGCGACGGTGCATCAGCCTGAGCACTTCGTCACTGCCTGCCTGAAGCGGCAAATGGAAGTGAGGCATAAAACGTCGCGAGGATGCGACGAAATCTATCATCTGTGGTGTAAGGAGGTCTGGCTCAATAGACGAAATCCTGTAACGCTCTATGCCCTCGACTTCATCCAGAGCGCGGATAAGGTCGAGGAATGTCTCGCCCGTCGTCTTACCGAAGTCGCCGACATTCACGCCGGTGATGACTATTTCCTTTCCTCCTTCGGCTGCTACGGCACGCGCCATGTCCACCAACCTGCCAATCTCGCCGTTGCGGCTCCGCCCACGGGCGTAGGGGATGGTGCAATATGTGCAGAAATAGTCGCATCCGTCCTGCACTTTCAAGAAATATCGTGTCCTGTCGCCACGTGAACAAGAATAATCGAAAGAGGTTATCAGGTTTGACTTTGTCGTATGTGCCTCCGCTTTCCCTTCGGGCAAATCGGCCAGATAATCCATGAGATGCATCTTTTCATTCGCGCCAAGCACCAGATCCACCCCATCGATGTGGCAGACATCCCCGGGCTTGAGTTGAGCATAGCACCCGGTCACCACGACTGTCGCACCGGGATGCATCTTTATATAGCGGCGGATTGCCTGACGGCACTTTTGGTCAGCAAGGCTCGTCACCGAGCAAGTATTGATAAGCACCAGATCTGCCTGCTCACCACGCTTGGCCTGCTCTATGCCATGCGCCGCCAGCTGCTGTGCCAACGTGGATGTCTCAGAGAAGTTGAGCTTGCACCCGAGCGTATAGTATGCTGCTTTCTTATAGTCCATTAAACGTTATCTAAATATCTCTCATCACTTTCGCGCGACGAAATTAATCATTCCACAGGAAACCGGCGGAGACATCAAAACATTATTAAATAAATTTATTGAAAAAAGTCGGCACGGATGATACAACATATTGGAGAAAGATATACTTTTGCAGCGTCTAACAAAAATAATTGTACAATTTAAATTTAAAGAACAAATGAAAAAGTTAGTTTTTGCTTTCGCAGTAGTAGCTGCTGGTTGCTTGGCTTCTTGTGGCAATGGTTCTACTTCTTCTACTGAGACAACTACTCCTGAAACAACTTCAACTGAAGCAGTCGCTCCCGTAGAAGAAAGCACAGATTCAAATGCAACAGCAGTTGAGGAAGCTCCTGCTGATTCAACTCAGGCTACAGAAGTTGCTGAGTAATCCACAGTAGTTACTAAGACTTCGGAAGCGACGAGCCATGCTTGCCGCTTCTTTTATTTTTATCCCCGGCACTTGCCGCTGTGATGTAAAAAGGGTCGCCATCCGAATGATGGCGACCCTTGATGACTTCATGGGGCCCGTATTATTTAAGAGGAGCATTCTCTATCGAAGCGACAAGGAATTTATAGAATTTCTCGACTGACGGCACATAGACACGCTCATCAGGCGAATGCGGTGAGCGGAGCGTAGGACCGAATGAAATCATGTCAAGACCCGGCATGGCTGCACCAATGATGCCACACTCCAGACCGGCGTGGATGACCTTCACTTCGGGGTCTGCACCGAAGAGTTTGTGATATTCCTCCTTCATCGAATGTAGTATGGATGAATTGACATCGGGCTGCCATCCGGAATAATCACCAGACATCTCGACTTCGGCATCAACGAGCTCGAAACATGAGGCAATCATGTTGGCCAGATATGCTTTCATCGTCTCTGACGAACTCCTTACGAGGAATTGCAGCGACATACGCCCTCCCTCAATCCTGACCACTGACATATTTGAAGAAGTCTCGACCGTGTCGGGGATGGTCGGTATGTAGCGCAGCACTCCGTCATGGCATGCATATATGGCATTGAGCATGGCACGCTGGTCCTTCTTCTTCATTGTCTTTGCTGACACCTTGCCTGTGACTTCGGCAGTGAACGAAAGGGAGTCTTCGACAGTCCCGAATTCTCTGACAAGCAGCGCCTCATAATCTTTCACGGCTTGCAGTAGTGCATCCACGCTGTCTTTTGGCACAGACATGTCTGTGAAAGCCTCGCGGGGTATGGCGTTGCGCATATTGCCTCCCTCCATTCTGATGATGCGGGCAGAATATTGCTGTGCAATATCACGCAGGAAACGCACCATAATCTTGTTGGCATTGGCACGGCCACTGTTGATTTCCATGCCCGAATGTCCGCCGCGCAGTCCTCTAAGCGCCACAGAGACTGCTACGTCGTCGGCCTCGGCCTCGGTCTCCTTGTATTTGCAATCGACATTCACGTCCACACCTCCGGCACAACCGATGAAGAGCTGTCCTTCGTCTTCCGAATCGAGATTGAGCAATATTTGTCCATTGAGCTCTCCGGGCTTGAGACCGAATGCACCCTCCATGCCCGTCTCCTCATCCATGGTTATCAGAGCTTCCATAGGACCGTGCTTGAGCGAGTCGTCCTCCATCACCGACATTATGGCAGCCATACCCATGCCGTTGTCCGCACCGAGTGTCGTGCCGCGTGCCTTCACCCAGTCGCCATCGACATAGGTCTCGATGGGGTCACGCTCGAAATCGTGCACGACATCACTGTTTTTCTGTGGCACCATGTCCATGTGTGCCTGCAGGATGATGCCGCGCCGGTTTTCCATGCCCGGTGTGGCGGGCTTGCGCATTATCACATTGCCGGTGCTGTCAGCGTATGCTTCGATGCCTTTGGTGCGGGCAAATTCGAGCAGGAATTCACGGATTTTGTCAGTATGTCCCGACGGGCGTGGCACACGGGTGATGGCATGGAAATTCTTCCATATCGACTCCGGCTTCAAATCAAGAATGTCACTCATATAAATTGTATATTTTAAAAGGTTTGTCCGTTGCTTCCACAAATATATGAAAAGGCGAGAGCATAGGCAAGGATGAGAGCTTGCCCTCATTCGAGAAGTGTGCAAAAAAAACATATCCGGCCAAGGCGGCATCAC
>DWUP01000112.1 GCA_020012075.1 Candidatus Avibacteroides avistercoris | reverse complement strand
AGGCATCATCGACGGCGGCATGACCATGGCCGAGGTCTCACGCACCATCAACGACATAGCAAACGAAAAGGAACTGGTGGCACTGACCGTGGCCGAACACATGCCCCGCACGGCCATGAGGATGCAGATGCTGCTCGGCAGCCTGCCGCTGATAGGCCGCTGAGACACACCCCACGGCATCTATCCGTACACCACCCGCCCGGCGACACATCACACAGCAGAGCAAAGCGTGCTGTCAAAAGCCAAAAAATCACTATCTTTGTACGTTTTTGAGATGCACCCGCATCCAAGGCTTAAGAAGAAAAGGAAAAAGAAGACTATCAATAACATGGATGAAGAAGTAAAACGACAATCCTCCACCTACACCGCGGAGAACATACAAGTACTCGAAGGGCTCGAAGCAGTGCGCAAACGCCCCGCTATGTACATAGGCGACATCAGTGAAAAAGGCTTGCACCATCTCGTATATGAGGTCGTGGACAACTCTATCGACGAAGCATTGGCGGGTTTTTGTACACACATCGAGGTGTTTATCAACGAAGACAACTCCATCACAGTGCAAGACAACGGCCGAGGCATCCCGGTGGATATGCACGAAAAAGAGAAGAAATCCGCACTCGAAGTAGTAATGACCGTGCTACACGCAGGTGGCAAATTTGACAAAGGCTCATACAAAGTATCAGGAGGCTTGCACGGCGTGGGCGTCTCATGCGTCAATGCACTCTCGACACACATGAAGACCGAAGTATTCAGGGATGGCAAAATCTACCAGCAGGAATACGAATACGGCAAACCACTGTACCCGGTCAAGGAAGTAGGCACCACCGACCTGCGTGGCACACGTCAGACTTTCCTGCCGGACAACACGATTTTCACAGAGACAATATACAAATATGACATATTGGCTGCACGGTTGCGCGAGCTGGCCTTCCTGAACAAAGGATTGCGCATAACGCTGACAGACAAACGTGAGGCCGAAGAAAACGGAGGCTACAAGCACGACACCTACTACTCAGAAGAAGGATTGAAGGAGTTCGTGCGCTACATCAATTCAAACCGTGAGCCGCTGATCCCGGATGTCATCTATATCAACACCGAGAAGCAGGGCATCCCCATCGAGGTGGCAATCATGTACAACACTTCGTACAACGAAAACATACACTCCTACGTCAATAACATCAACACCATCGAGGGTGGCACACATCTGGCAGGATTCCGCCGCGCCATCACAAGGACGCTGAAGAAATATGCCGACGACAACAAGTTCTTGGAAAAGTCGAAAATTGAAATATCAAGCGAGGATTTCCGCGAAGGACTGACTGCGGTCATATCAATCAAGGTGGCTGAACCGCAATTCGAAGGACAGACAAAGACAAAACTCGGCAACAACGAAGTAATAGGAGCAGTAGACCAGGCCGTCGGCGAAGCACTCAGTTACTATCTGGAAGAGCATCCGAAAGAAGCAAAAACAATAGTAAACAAAGTCATGCTCGCAGCTACGGCGCGCATCGCAGCAAGAAAAGCCCGCGAAACCGTGCAAAAGAAGAATCCCCTCGGGTCCAGCAGCCTGCCGGGTAAGCTGGCGGATTGCTCAAGCCGCAAGCCCGAAGAGTGCGAACTCTTCCTCGTCGAGGGTGATTCGGCAGGCGGCTCCGCCAAGTCGGGACGTGACCGCAAGACACAAGCCATACTCCCGCTGCGAGGCAAAATCCTCAATGTCGAAAAGGCTATGTGGCACAAGGCCTTTGAAAGTGACGAAGTAAACAATATAATTCAAGCACTGGGCATCCGCTTCGGGATGAATCCGGAGAATGAACGTGAGGCAAACCTCGAGAAACTGCGCTATCACAAAGTCATCATCATGACCGATGCCGATGTCGATGGATCACACATCGACACACTCATAATGACACTCTTTTTCCGCTATATGCCCGAAATCATACAGCAAGGACATCTCTACATAGCAATGCCCCCACTCTATCTTTGCAAAAAGGGCAAAACGGAAAGATACTGCTATAACGACGCCGAAAAAGACAGGTTCGTGGCCGAAAACGGCGGTTCTGCCGGGATAGACATACAGCGTTACAAAGGTTTGGGAGAAATGAATCCCGAAGACTTGCGCAAGACAACAATGGATCCCGCCACACGACGTCTCAAGCAAGTTACTATCGAGAGCGCATCAGATGCCGACTATATCTTCTCGATGCTGATGGGCGAAGACGTGGGGCTCAGACGCGAATTCATCGAGCGCAACGCCAAATATGCCAACGTAGATGCCTGAACAGGCACATCAATTATCATCACGGGCGGGACATCCGCCCGTAATTGTTTCACCACTAACCCGACAACGACCATGACAGAACGAGAAAAAGCCGCAGCCGGAATGCTCTATGACCCAAACCACGACCCGGAATTGCTGGCCATGATGCACGAGTCCAATTGCAGGCTGTTCGAATTCAACAACACCCCGCCAAACGACAGGAAACGACGTATGCAAATCCTGCAAGAAGTGCTGGGAGAGATCGGTGAGGGCAGTATAATCCTCGGCCCGTTCCATTGCGACTACGGACACAATATATTCATCGGGCGCAACACATTCGCCAACGTCAATCTGACAATCCTCGACGGAGCGAAAGTGACCATAGGCGACAACGTCTTCATCGCCCCCAACGTAGGCATCTATACGGCCGGGCACCCTCTCGATGTGACCCAACGCAACCAAGGACTCGAATATGCCCGCCCCGTCACCATTTGCGACAACGTCTGGATAGGAGGCGGAGTGCAAATCCTCCCGGGCGTGACTGTCGGCGAGGGCAGCGTCATCGGAGCAGGGAGCGTGGTCAATCGCGACATCCCCGCCCATTCATTGGCCGTGGGCAATCCATGCCGGGTGATAAGGAA
>DWUP01000111.1 GCA_020012075.1 Candidatus Avibacteroides avistercoris | reverse complement strand
CATTTTGTGGCGGAGGCGGATTTGCCTCTCACTTGTTGCAAATATAGCGAAAGGCGAGTGCAGAGCCAAGGGTGAGAGCTTGCTCACGCCCGGGCTATGCCGAGCCGCCTCCTGTATTCGTGGAACAAATATAGCGAAAGTCTGACGGAATTTCTATTCAACGACGTTAAATATATGTATGACGTCGGTGAATATATGCTTACCGTCGTGAAATATATATTCACCGTCGGTAAACAGAGATTGCATGCCGCCGAAGGTGAATCGTGGTGCGGCGTGCCGGGAAGTCATGCCGCCTGTGGCGTGAAATGTCCGCGGCATGCATCCGCCGGCATGTGCCGTCCATTGCCTGTATATATAATTAAGGTGTCCGCTGCCGGCCGGCCTGTCGCCGTGGCGGCGGACTGTGGATGGCTTTTCCTATGCGGTCCTAAAAAATATGTGCAGACATTCGCAAACAGATATTTTTGCTAATTTTACCGCGCAAAATGAAACTTTAGTTAAAGCGTATATGGTTTATAGATTTACTATCATCTCTGACGAAGTTGAGGATTTTATGAGAGAAATACAGATCGACTCAGAAGCCACGTTTTTCGACTTGCATATTGCAATCCTGAAGTCGGTCAAATATCCGGATGATCAGATGACAGCATTCTTCCTGTGCAGCGACAAATGGGAGAGGGAGACTGAAGTCGCTCTCGAAGATATAGGTACGAGTTCTGACGAAGACTGTTGGGTGATGAGTGAAACCAAGCTCGACGAGCTGCTGGAAGACGAGAAGCAAAAGATGGTCTATGTCTTCGACCCGCTGGCTGACCGTGCATTCTATATCGAGCTGAGTGAAATGATCACCGGCAAACATTTGATGGAGCCAATCTGTACCCGTCAGAAAGGGAAAGCACCGAAGCAGATCGTGGACTATGATGAAGTGACCAAGGTAGACCAGAATCTCGACCTCGATGAAAACTTCTATGGTGACGAGGATTTCGATGCCGAAGATTTCGACCCGGAAGGCTTTACGATGGATGAAGGCGGGGTCTATGACGAAGAGAAGTAAGATTAGGTATATACCGTATGGCCTGTGCCACCGTCGGCGGCATGGGCTTTTTTGTTGCAATTGATGGGCAAGAGGCTGATAGTCATAACCGGCCCTACGGGTGCCGGCAAGACAGACCTGAGCATAGGGCTGGCGCAACGTCTCGGCACAGAGATATTGTCGGCAGACTCGAGGCAGATCTATCGCGGCATGGAGATTGGCACGGCGGCACCCACGGCGGCACAGCTGTCGGCGGTGCGCCATCACTTCATCGGTTTCAAGGAGCCGGGTGACTATTATAGCGCCGCACAGTTTGAGAGCGACGCCATCGCCCTGCTCGGCCGCCTCTTTGCCATCCATGACACTGTGGTGGCTGTCGGTGGCTCGATGATGTATGTCGATGCCTTGTGCAATGGCATAGACGACATCCCGACTGTCGATGCCGAGACACGTGCATTCGTCCTCGAAAAATATAATGCCGAGGGGCTCGGAAGGCTCACTGCCGAGTTGAAGCTGCTCGATCCGGACTATTATGCCACGGCTGACATACGCAACCCCAAGCGGGTGATGCATGCACTCGAGATTTGCTATATGACAGGCCGCACCTATTCATCGTTCAGAGTCGGGGCAAGCAAGCCGAGGGACTTCGATATTGTCAAGATAGGCCTTTCTCTTGACCGTGAGGTGCTATACGACCGCATCAACCGCCGTGTGGACCGGATGGTGGCCGACGGTCTGGCGGATGAGGCCGGGCGGCTGCTGCCGATGAGGCATACCAATTCGCTCAACACGGTCGGCTACAAAGAGATGTTCCGCTATCTGGATGGCGAGTGGACACTCGATTTCGCCATCGACAAGATCAAACAGAACACCCGCATTTACTCTCGCAAGCAGATGACGTGGTTCAGACGTGACACTGCCATACATTGGTTTGACGCCGGCGACGGTGATGGGGTCGCAAGTTTTGTCTCTTCGCTGGAGTGAAGCATGACCGTGTCCATCCCGGCAGCGTGCATGTGTGACGGTGAACGAAAGCAGTGCCAAATGTCGTTTCGGACGACAAAAAGTCTCCAATAATGCACTTAATACTGCAATAAGGTCGGCCGAACTCTGTAAAACATTGCTAATTGTGCGCATGATGACCGGCGGCGGCATCGGAAATAATGTATAAAGAGTTATCTTTGCAGCCTCAATAAAAAAGAAAAGGCTAAAGCATGAAAGTATTGAAATTCGGCGGCACGTCAGTGGGCTATGCATCACGGATGAAAGATGTCGCGCGACTGATAAATGACGGTCAGGAGAAGATCGTGGTACTCTCGGCTATGTCGGGGACAACAAACACTCTCGTCGAAATAGCTGACTATCTGCACAAGAGGAATATCCACGCTGCGAGCGAGACCATCAATGCGCTGCAGCAGAAGTACCGCACGCATGTCGATGAACTGTATGACACCGATGCTTGCCGCGAACAGGCTTGGGAGATTATCACCGGGGTCTTTGACCAAATCCGCAGTCTGGCCAAGGATATGTTCACCCTTTATGAGGAGAAAATCATACTGGCTCAGGGCGAAATCATCTCGACCAACATGTTCAATATCTACTTGCATGAGCAGGGGATAAACTCTGTGCTCCTGCCGGCTCTTGACTTCGTGCGTACCGACAAAGATGCCGAGCCGGACATGGACTATATCAAGGAAAACCTCAGACGCGTCATGGCAGAACATGGCAAAGCAGACATCTATGTCACGCAAGGGTACATCTGCCGCAATATATATAATGAAATAGACAATTTGCAGCGCGGTGGCAGTGACTATACTGCATCGCTCGTGGGTGCGGCAATCGGTGCGGAGGAAGTGCAGATATGGACTGACATCGATGGCTTGCACAACAATGACCCGCGTGTAGTAGAGCATACGTTCCCTGTCAGGAGACTCAATTTCGACGAGGCCGCCGAACTCGCTTACTTCGGAGCCAAGATATTGCATCCCACGTGCGTCCAACCTGCCAAGTCTGCCAATATACCGGTGCGATTGCTCAATACGATGGAGCCCGATGCACCCGGTACGCTCATTTCAAATGACACCGAAAGAGGCAAAATCAAGGCGGTCGCTGTCAAAGATGACATAACGGCCATCAAAATCAAGTCGAGCCGCATGTTGCTTGCCTACGGATTCTTGAGGAAGATATTTGAAATCTTTGAGAGCTACCATACGTCAATAGATGTCGTGTGTACGTCGGAGGTCAGCGTGTCTATGTCTGTGGACAATACGAAGAACCTTGATGAGATTGTCTCTGATCTGAAGAAGTATGGCAATGTGGAGGTGGATACAAATCTTTGTACCGTCTGTGTCGTCGGTGATATGAATTATGACAATGTAGGATTCGAGGCGCGGATAGTGGATGCCATGCGGAATATCCCCGTCAGGATGATTTCATACGGAGGCAGCCGTTATAACATGACATTCCTGATAAAGGCTGAAGACAAGGTCAGGGCGTTGCAAAGCCTCAATGAGAAACTGTTCAATATCGCTTAAGTAATGACGGATATGATTTTTCCCATAGATAGATTTAAGGCGAGGAAGACGCCTTTCTACTATTACGACACACGGTTGCTGAATGCCACGCTCGACGCGATAGAGAGGGAGCTTGACGGGTTTGACAATTTCAATATACATTATGCTGTCAAGGCCAATGCCAATCCCGACATCCTTGCCATCATTGCGAATCGTGGGTTTGGGGCAGATTGCGTCAGCGGTGAGGAAATAGATGCTGCTGTCGCTGCCGGAATTGCAC
>DWUP01000110.1 GCA_020012075.1 Candidatus Avibacteroides avistercoris | reverse complement strand
CGCCCGCACGGTCTGACCACTGAAGCCCGAAAGACGGATGCGAAGCCCCGCACCATCTGATGCCCGCCGGATGGCTTAGACTGCAAACATATATTTTTAGGTTAAAAATATATAGACGTTAGGCTGCAAATACATATTTGCAGCCTAAACTTTTCCGGCAGGGTCAGATGCCGCGCAGACTGGCGTGCCATGTCACGGCCTCCACGGCCGGATGACCCGGCCGCAGACTCCCGCCACCGCCCGCCGGCGAACACGCGCCGTCACGGTTTGGCTACGATGCCGACACTCCTGCGCCCGTCCATCTTGATGACCACCGGCTTGTCCAGCCTCACGGCACGCAGTCCCGCACTCTCATACCACGCCGGCTGCGCGTCGAGCCACGCCGTGTCGCAGAGGCCGTCGCCCATGTAGGGATTGATGGTGAAGTAGCCCACGCCAAACGATGTGAGGTTCTGGAAGAAGTGAGTCCCTTGGCTCGGCTCGACACGGTAGCCGCTCAACCCCACTTCGGCAATGACCTTGGCGGCGGAGATATTGGGCCACTTGACCGGTACCCCCAACCACGGGTCACTCGACCCCCAGCGTCCCGGGCCGATGAGCACATAGCTGCGTCCCTCGTCGAGCATCCGGCGGTTGAGCCGGTCTATTTCCTCGACGAGCGAAGTATTGTTGGCCGCATCGAAGCCCGCCGGCCTGACATAGACGATGTCGCACACGTCATCGACCACACCGTGCCCGAGCGAATTGAGCGACTTGAGCACCAGCCGCTCATCGGCGATGGCGGCGATGTCCTCGTCGAGCATCTGGCTGCAATCCACTATCGGCCGTATCTGCAAGACATAGAGCGTGCCCGTGCGGTCACGGTTGATATTGCCGGCAAACTCTATCTCTACCGGCCGCTGCATACTGTCCTTCCCGCAGCGGAGCAGTGTGCGGAGCGTCTCGGCAAGCGGAAATACGTTATGTTTCAATACATTTGCAAAGGTGATAAGTTTGCGCCCGCCGGGATAAAGTCCGTCACTGATGCGCCCTTGGCGGAAGTCATAGGTCGAGGCAATATAGTTGAGCGAGCCGTCGGCCTCTGCCTCACGCGTGTCCAGCGTCAGAAGGTTGAAGCCGTCATTGACGGAGAAGTCTGTGCCGGTGTTGGTGAGGTCGATGGCGAGAAACTGGCTCTGCGTCTCGCGCAACGCCAGTTCGACCTCGCTGGTCTGCATCACCCTGCCGGGATGGTAGGGCGAGAAGCGCAGCGTCTTGCCGCCATCGACGATATATTTTCCGAGGCCGAGGGCCAGATTGACCACCCCTTCGTCGGCCCGCTCGTCGCCCACCGGGTAGTAATTAAGCGAGCGGGCGACGCCTGAGAACGTGGGATAGTAGCGTTCCCCGTATTGCCGCCCGGCGACTTCCTGTATGACGATGGCCATTTTCTCCTCATCTATCACGTTGGAGGTCGCTTGCATATAAGCCTTGCTGTCGCGGTAGTAGACCGATGCATAGACCGCCTTGATGGCTTTGACGAGCATCGAGAGCATCGCCCCCTTGTCATCGAGGTAGGGAACCATATAGGTGGAGTAGATGCCGGCGAACGGTTGGTAATGCGAGTCCTCGAGCAAGCTCGACGAGCGTATGGCCAAAGGCGACTTGACTACGTCGAAGAGAGCCATGAAGTCACTCTCGAGCCGCTCTGGGAACTTGGCGAGGAGGAAGGCGCGCAGTATGGCTTCGTCGCTGATGTCTGACAAAGCCGTGCGGTAGAGGTCATTGCGCTCCATGAATTCATCGAAGATGTCGGTGCAGAGGACTACCGTCTTGGGGATTTCTATCTTGACATTCTCGATGTCATTGAGCGGGTCATTGTGCTTGATCATGTTGTCGATGAAAGCGAGACCGCGCCCTTTGCCCCCGAGCGAGCCGTCACCGATGCGGGCAAAATTGGAGAAACGGTCGAAACGGTCGCGATGAAAGACTGCCACGACACCTTGGTTTTTCATCTTGCGGTATTTGAGGATGGACTCATATATGATCTTGCGGCAGTCATCGACTTTCGAGAAGTCGGGTATCCTTATATTCTTCAGGAATTCGGCCATAGGGAACATCGCCCTCGAATAGAGCCAGCGCGAGATGTGGTTGCGCGTCAGGTGATAGTAGAGCGACTCACTGGGGACGGCAAATATGATGTTTTGCAGGTCTTTGAGGTTGCGTACACGTGCTATGGGCTCTTTTGTCTCGGGATTGCGGAAGACGAATTCGCCGAAACCGAAGTGTTCGGAGACCGCTTTCTGCAAGTCTTGCACCATTTTCTTAGAGTTCTTGTCGATGAAAGCAGCGTGCAGATGCTTGGCATAGACTTCATTCTCCTGCTCTGATGACTGTATGATGATGGGCACAAATTCGTCCGCCTTGCGTATATACTGCGCCAGCCGCACGCCCGCAAGCTGATTCTCAACGCCATGATAGGGGTATCTCACATCGGTTATCACACCGAGGATGTGGTCCTTGTAGCTGTCATAGAGCGCGACAGCCTCGTCATAGCTGCGTGCGAGGACTATCTTGGGACGCCCTCTCATGCGGAGTGTGCGCTGATGGGCATTGAGGGCTTCGGTGGCGAAGTCGCGTGAATGCGTCAATACCAATTTATATAGATTGGGCAGCACCGATGAGTAGAAGCGGATGGAATCCTCGACCAGCAGTATCATCTGCACCCCTACCTCGTTGATGTCGTGCTCCATGTTCATCTTGTCCTCTATCAGCTTGATGATGGACAGCAGGAGGTCGGTGTCGCCAAGCCAGCAAAAGACATATTCGAAGCCGCTCAGGTCCTCATTCTCCATACGCTGCGCCACGCCGTGTGAGAAGGGGGTAAGGACGACAAGCGGTATGTTGGCATACTTCTTCTTGATATTTCGCCCGATGGTGAAGGTGTCGCTGTTGTCAGTCCCGGGCATACAGATGACAAGGTCAAACTGCATCTGCGACATGATGCGCCATGCCTCCTCCTCGTTTGACACCTGCGTGAAACGTGGCGGGTAGCGGAGACTGAGTGAGACGTATTCATTGAATATCTTCTCGTCGATTCGCCCGTCGTCTTCCAGCATGAAGGCGTCATAAGGGTTGGCTATCAGCAGCACATTGAATATGCGCCGCGTCATCAGGTTGGCAAACAATGTGTCTTTGAAATAGAGTTCACTGAGTTTTATCTTGCTTAGCATGGGCACAAACACTTTAGGGATGGCCGCCAAAATCGGCGACCCGCTCAAAATTACACATTATCCGCCAGTCGCAGGCCATATTGCCGCCACAAAGACACTTCTGCCCGCCGCCCGCGACATGATGCCCGTGAGGCCACACGCCACCGCCCGGCACCCGAAATGCCATGTGCAGGTGACAAAAGTTCACAATAAAAGGCGATTTCAGCCCATATCACGGGCCGCGCTATACAAAATATCAATGCCGGAGCAAAAAAACCATATTTTCCTTAGGCCTTATCATTACAATATGTATATTTGTTCCGACAAACAAAAATTTAAAGTCAAAACCTTTAAACGATTAATATTATGAACATCAACCAAATCATGGCCAGCCTTGAGGCCAAGCATCCCGGTGAAGCAGAGTTCCTGCAAGCCGTCAGAGAAGTCCTGATGTCTATCGAAGACATCTACAACCAACATCCCGAATTCGAGAAAGCCAAAATCATTGAGAGACTGGTCGAGCCCGACCGCATCTTCACCTTCAAAGTGCCCTGGGTGGATGACAACGGCGAAGTGCAGGTCAATATAGGCTACCGCGTGCAATTCAACAACGCCATAGGCCCCTACAAAGGCGGCATACGCTTCCACGCATCCGTAAATCTCTCAATCCTCAAATTCCTCGGCTTCGAGCAGATCTTCAAGAATGCCCTGACCACACTGCCCATGGGCGGCGGCAAGGGCGGCTCAGACTTCTCACCACGCGGCAAGTCAGACGCCGAGATCATGCGCTTCTGCCAAGCCTTCATCCTCGAATTGTGGAGACATCTCGGTCCTGACATGGATGTTCCCGCAGGCGACATCGGTGTCGGCGCACGCGAAGTGGGCTACATGTTCGGCATGTACAAGAAGCTCACACGCACCCACACCGGCACGATGACCGGCAAGGGTCTGGAGTTCGGAGGCTCACTGGTGAGAGCAGAGGCTACAGGATTCGGCGCACTCTATTTCACCAACCAGATGCTCAAGACCAAAGGCATAGACATCAAAGGCAAGACAGTGGCCATCTCAGGCTTCGGCAACGTGGCATGGGGCGCAGCACTCAAAGCCACACAGCTCGGTGCCAAGGTTGTCACCCTCTCCGGCCCCGACGGCTATATCTATGACCCCGATGGCGTGTCAGGCGACAAGATAGACTATATGCTCGAACTCCGCGCATCCGGCAACGACATCGTCGAACCGTATGCAAAGAAATACCCCAACGCCAAGTTTGTGGCAGGGCGCAAACCGTGGGAAGTCAAGGTGGACATCGCCATGCCGTGTGCTACGCAAAACGAGCTTGACGGCAATGATGCACAGCAATTGATAGACAATGGCGTGATGGCAGTCGCCGAGGTTTCAAACATGGGATGCCGCCCCGAAGCGATAGACAAGTTCATCGAGCACAAGATGATCTTTGCCCCGGGCAAGGCAGTCAATGCCGGAGGCGTCGCTACATCAGGCCTCGAAATGACCCAGAACGCAATGCACATCAGCTGGAGCGCCGAGGAAGTGGATGCCAAGTTGCACCAGATCATGTCGGCCATCCACGAGCAATGCGTCAAATACGGCACACAGCCCGACGGATATATCAACTACGTCAAGGGTGCCAACATCGCAGGCTTCATGAAGGTAGCACATGCGATGCTCGAGCAAGGCATCATCTGATTCCTTTGGGATACTATAAATTTTAGTTGTATTTGTGTTTGTGTTTGTTTTAAA
>DWUP01000109.1 GCA_020012075.1 Candidatus Avibacteroides avistercoris | reverse complement strand
ATGCCCGCCGGCGTGCCATAGTGATACATGGTGCGGACTATTGTGACCCGTCGTGGGTGGAGCATGGACGACGTCTGGGGCGGAGCTTCGGTTGCCCGGCGGTGCCTCGGGCGGTGTCGCGCCGGCTGATTGACCTCATCAAGGACGGCACCCTGCTGTTTATCTATGCTGACGACACCGACTACTCGCGCCGCAGCACTATCCTCATGGGTTGATTCTTCTGATGCCATCCGTGGCGTGGCTATGCCCTGACGCCGGCGGCATAGGACCATAGCGGGCATGGCATACGGTCTTTTTGCCAGTGGCATACGACCCTTTTGCCTGTGGCATACTACCTTTTTGGTCCTGGCATACGGTCTTTTCTGGCTTAGGTCGCCGGCCGGCTGCATGAGACATGAAAGGCGGAGGGCAACACCCTCCGCCTTTCCGTCTGGTAGTGGCGTCCGCCGTGTCAGTGCGCAGTCGCCATCGATATCACTTTGTCCATTGCTTGTCCGAGTCCGTCGGTGTTTTTGCCTCCGGCTGTAGCGAAGTGCTTCTGTCCTCCTCCGCCTCCTTGGATGAGCCGTGCCGCTTCTTTGACCATCGCGCCTGCGTTGAGGCCGGCAGCTACGAGGTTGTCTGAGAGCATGACGGTCAGCATCGGCTTGCCTTTGTCTGTCGTGCCTGCGACGAAGAGGAGGTCGTCCTTGACTTCGTTCCTTATCTGGAATGCGAGGTCTCTCACTGCATCGGCCGGCATGGGCGCTTTGAGCCTGATGACCTTGAGGCCATTGATGCTTTCGGCTGCATTGATGAGTTTCTCTTTGAGCATCGCTGTGCGCTCTTTGACAAATTCTGTGACCTGTTTTTTCAGCTCGGTGTTTTCGTCGATGTGCTTGTGTATGGCATTGACGATGTCGGGTGCGTTGTTGAACATTGCAGCCAGCTGTCTGATGGTGTCGCGGGTGATGTCGAGCATCTCTTCGGCTCTTTCTCCTGTCACGGCTTCTATCCTCCGGATGCCTGCTGCCACCGAGCTTTCGGATGTGATGATCATCATCCCTATCTCGCCTGTCGCGTGTGCATGTACTCCGCCACAGAGCTCGACTGAGTCACCGAAGCGCACTACACGCACTTTGTCGCCATATTTCTCGCCAAACAGTGCCATGGCTCCCATCTCTCTTGCTTCGCTGATGGGCATGTCGCGGTATTCGTCGAGTGCTATGTCCTCGCGCACGTGGCGATTGACTATCTTTTCGACCTCGCGGAGCTGTTCGTCAGTCACCTTTTGGAAATGTGAGAAGTCGAAGCGCAGTCCCTCGGGGGTCACGAGCGAACCTTTCTGCTCGACGTGTGTGCCCAGTACTTCTCTCAATGCAGCGTGGAGCAGGTGTGTGGCTGTGTGGTTGGCGGCCGAAGCCTTGCGGCGGTCTACATCCACGCATGCCATGAAGTCGGCCTCGGGGTGCCGGGGGGCTTTGGCGGCGATGTGGACGATGAGGTTGTTCTCACGCTTGGTGTCCACTATTTCTATTGTCTCGTTTTCACTCACCAGGACTCCTCTGTCTCCTGTCTGTCCGCCCATTTCGGCGTAGAATGGTGTGTGGTCGAGTACTATCTGCCAGTAGGTGTTGTTCTTCTGCGTCACTTGGCGGTAACGGAGGATGTGACATTCGTGCTCGGTGCAGTCATAGCCTACAAACTCTGTCGTGCCTTCGCCGAGGGTCGTCCAGTCGCCGGTCTCAACGGCTGCCGCATTGCGCGCACGCTCTTTCTGTTTCTGCATCTCGATGCCAAACTCGTCTACATCCACGTCAAGCCCCTTTTCCCTGAGGATCAGTTCGGTCAGGTCGAGGGGGAAACCGTAGGTGTCATAGAGTGTGAAAGCCTCTTTGCCCGTGATTGTCTTGCTGCCTGAAGCTATGGCTTCGTCAGAGACTTTGTCCAGTAGGCGTATTCCCGTCTCAAGTGTGCGGAGGAAAGCCTCTTCCTCCTCGCGGAGGACTTTGGTTATCAATGTCTGTTGGGCTTTGAGTTCGGGGTAAGCAGTCCCCATGTCATTGATGAGGACAGGGATGAGCTTGTACATGAATGCGCTCTTCTGCCCGAGGAACGTATATCCATAGCGGACGGCACGGCGCAGGATGCGGCGGATGACGTAGCCGGCCTTGGCGTTGGAGGGCAGCTGTCCGTCGGTGATCGAGAAGGCTATCGTCCTGATGTGGTCGGCCACGACACGCATTGCCACGTCGGCTTTCGGGTCGTCGCCGTAGCGCATCCCTGACAGGGCGGCTATCGATTGGATCAATGGCTGGAAGACATCCGTGTCATAGTTTGATGTCTTGCCTTGCAGGGCCATGCACAGACGCTCGAATCCCATGCCGGTGTCGATGACACGTTTCGGCAGAGGCTCCAGCGAGCCGTCGGCCTTGCGGTTGAACTGCATGAAGACGAGGTTCCATATTTCTATTACTTGCGGGTGCGACTTATTGACCAGTGTGAGGCCGTCCACGGCCTTCCGCTCTTCGTCACTGCGCAGGTCGATGTGTATCTCCGAGCACGGACCGCATGGGCCTGTCTCTCCCATCTCCCAGAAGTTGTCGTGTTTGTTCCCGTTGATGATTCTTTCCTTGGGCAGGAATTGTTCCCAATAGGATGCAGCCTCATTGTCTCTGTCAAGACCTTCCGACGGACTGCCTTCGAAGACCGTGGCATAGAGGCGGTCGGGTGAGAGCCCCAGCACGCCGACGAGGTATTCCCAAGCCCATGATATTGCTTCCTGCTTGAAGTAGTCGCCGAAAGACCAGTTGCCGAGCATCTCGAACATCGTGTGATGGTAGGTGTCATGTCCCACTTCCTCAAGGTCATTGTGCTTGCCGCTCACGCGCAAACATTTCTGTGAATCTGCCACACGCGGCCATTTCACCGGTTGGTTGCCGAGGATAATGTCCTTGAATTGGTTCATTCCCGCGTTTGTAAACATCAACGTCGGGTCATCTTTTATTACCATGGGTGCGGACGGCACGATGTGGTGTCCTTTCCCCTCGAAAAATTTCTTGAATGATTCCCTGATTTCGTTAGCTGTCATCATATCGTTATGCTTAATATACAAGGCGTTAATATTCCGAAAAATGATTTGCAAAGATACACCTAATTTGTATTTTTGTCCACCATCTGAAGCTAAAATGTTGCTTGAGGATGTCACAATGCTGTTTGTGAAAGTCAATGCGTAAAGTATATTACAAATATAACCCCAAGACTCAGGCCTATGACAGGATATATCCCACGTTCAAACATAGGGTCATCACTGCCTTGAGGCGCTTCTTCGCCAATGCCGGGGTCGCGGCTGTCATCTTCGTCATTCTGATAATGATTTTCGGACTTCCCTCCGAAAAGGAACTCAAGAGCGAGAACAGCCGCCTGCTCTCCCAATACAAACTGATGTCGCGTGAGTTGGACAACGCGCTTGCAGTGCTTGAAGACATCAGGATGCGTGATGACAACCTCTACCGGGTCATGTTCAATGCCGACCCGATACCTGAGGATGTGCGCCAATTCGACTTTGCAGGCACTGCCCGCTATGATTCTCTCGAGTCGATGGACAATGCCCGGCTTGTCATTGCCACCACCGCAAAGCTCGACTTGCTCAAACGTCAGCTCTACGTGCAGTCCAATTCGTTTGACGAAATAGTGCAGATGTACAGGGGAAAGGACGAGATGTATAAGTGCATCCCTGCCATCCAGCCCGTCGCTAATAAGAACCTCAAGCAGATGGCCTCAGGTTATGGCAACCGCATTGACCCCATCTACGGCACAGTGCGCTACCATGCCGGGATGGACTTCTCGGCGGCTGTCGGCACCGACATCTATGCCACGGGCGACGGGACAGTCGAAGATGCCGGATGGGAGAGCGGTTATGGCAACTGTGTGGTCATAGACCACGGTTATGGCTACAAGACACGCTATGCCCACATGAGCCGCATCGGGGTGAGGCGTGGTGAGAAAGTCATCCGCGGGCAAGTCATAGGCGCCGTTGGCAACACGGGCAAGAGCACCGGCCCTCATTTGCACTATGAAGTCATAGTCAAGGGCAGGACCGTAAACCCCGTCAATTACTACTACATGGACCTCACACCAGAGGAATACGACGAGATGATAAAAGTGGCCGAGACGCGCGGCAACATGATGGACTGACGATGACACTGATCTGACATGGCACTAAACAAGTACAAGCCCGAGAAGATATACTATACGATAAGCGAGGTGGCCGACATGCTCGGCGTCACCACATCGGCCTTGCGTGTGTGGGAACGCAGTTTCGATGAGTTGCACCCACGCCGCACGAGCACCGGAAATCGCATTTACACCAAGGACGACATCGACACGGTCGCAAAGATCCGTGACTTGCTCAAGCAGCAGGGCATGACTATCGACGGTGCAAAAAGACTCCTCAAGAGCAATCCCGACAGGGTAGACCGCACCTACGAGCTCACCATGCGCCTCAAATCCATACGCGACGAGCTGCAATCCGTCATAGACCAATTGTAATTCAACGATAAACAACAGTATATAGCAGATGAAAAAGATACTTGTCGCCGCCGCTGCACTGATGTCTGCGACGGCGGTAGCCTATCCCCAGATGACATTGGTCGATAAGGGGAAGCCCAAAGCACAGATTGTCATTGCCGAGGACAACGAGACCAACAGGCAGGCAGCCCTCTTGCTGCAGGATTTCATAAACCGCATCAGTGGGGCTGAGCTGGCTGTCACGACCGACCCGGGCAAGGCCCGGCATACAATAACGATAGGAGGCAAGACCGACAAGGCTGGCGAAGACGGGTTTGCCATCCTCTGCGCCGACGGCAGGGCAAGCATCATGAGCGGCGGGGACAAGGGGGCAATCTATGGAGTAGTGACATTGCTTGAGAAATATCTCGGCGTGGACTATTATGCCGACGAGACTTACACCCTGACCGAGGCCGGGACAGTGGCGCTGCCGCCGATAGACCTCAGCGAAACCCCGGCTTTCCGCTATCGCCAGAGCCAGAGCTATTGCAGCAAAGACCCTATATATAAGGTATGGATGCGCCTCGAAGAGCCGTCAGAAGTATTCATCGACAATATGTGGGTGCATACGTTTGACCGCCTGTTGCCATCCGACGTCTATGGCGAAGCACACCCCGAGTACTATGCCTATTTCAACGGGCGGCGCAATCCGGGCAACCACAGCCAGTGGTGCCTGACCAATCCCGAAGTGTTTGACATCGTGGCCGGCAAGCTCGACTCCATATTCAAGGCACATCCCGACAAGAAGATAATATCCGTCAGCCAGAACGATGGCAACGACACCTATTGTGCCTGTGACGAGTGCCGCGCGGTCAATGAATACGAGGGCTCGCAGGCCGGGACTTACGTCAGATTCATGAACAAGCTCGCTGCACGCTTCCCCGACAAGGAGATTTCGACCCTTGCCTACCTCTTCACCATGAAGCCCCCTCGCCACACACGGCCCTTGCCCAATGTCAATATCATGCTGTGCGACATTGATTGCAAGCGCGAAGTGCCACTCACCGACAATGCCTCGGGGCGTGAGTTTGTCGAAGCCCTTGAGGGGTGGGCGGCTATATCAGACAACATCTTCGTGTGGGACTATTGCATCAACTTCGACAACATGGTCTCATGCTTTCCAAACTTCCACATACTGCAGGACAACATCCGCCTCTTCCATGAAAACAATGCTACGATGCACTTTGCCCAAGCGGGCGGCACGCGCGGATGTGATTTCGCCGAGATGCGGGCCTACGTGCTGAGCAAGCTGATGTGGAATCCCTATCAGGACACAGACTCGCTTATGCTCCATTTCATGCGGGGCTACTATGGTGATGCCACCCCATATCTGTTCCGTTACCATAAAATAATGGAGGGCGCACTGCTCGGCAGCCGTGGGGAGCTCTGGATCTATGACTCGCCCATATCGCACAAGGACGGGATGCTCAACGGGAATCTGCTCAAGACCTACGACGACCTCTTCGACAAGGCCGAAGCCGCCGTCGCCGATGATTCGCTCAGGCTGGCGC
>DWUP01000108.1 GCA_020012075.1 Candidatus Avibacteroides avistercoris | reverse complement strand
TCGTCGGCAGCGTCAGATGTGTATAAGAGACAGCGAGAAGTCTCCGCTGAGGAGGTAGGAGAAGTAGGGGCCTACGCGCATCTTCCAGCGCGGCGAGAGCTTACATGTCATGAGGAGCGGTATAGAAATATAGGAGTTGCGCACCGTCGTTTTGACCTTGCCTGTCCAGTTGCCTTTTGTGACGGCACCGTTGCTGCTTATCTCCATCCCGTAGTTTTTGACCGTTGCTTCGGTCTCCATCGTCTTGTTTTCGAGGCGCAGCCCGAGGTGGATGCCGATGACACGGTTTATCTGTTTCTCGATAGTCCCCTCTATCGCTATGCCCACCAGCGGGCGGTAGCTGTTGATGCTCCTTATCTCTGCGGGCAGGGGGAGGGGTGAAATGCCCCCGATGCCGTAGGATGCCCGCACCGAATAGTGCAGGCCGTTGAGGGCAGAGCGGATGATGCCTGTGTTACGCTCTTTTTGTGCGTTGGCATTGACTGCGCACAGCATGAGTGCCAGTGCTATGATTGCGGTGTTGATATACTTACTCATGGTTGTCAGTCCTCACAGATTATTTTGAATGTATCGACATAGAGCGTGCTGCCCACCGCCCCGCGGAAGTAAGCGCCGTCCACACTCGACGAAATCACTATTGCCACGTTGTAGCCATAGTTGGCCAGACGCTCTGGATCAATCTGCTTGCCATTGACGAGCTCGAATGGTATGTCGAAGTACTGCCATTCTCCGCGTTCGATCTGTTCGTCGGTCAAATTGACGATGTCCTGCTCTTTTATTCTGGCAAGGCCGACGATGTTCTTATGTGTCAGGACATTGTTGCCGTCGAGCATGACGCTCTGCCTGCGGCCATCGACGATGTCATAGTTTTCATACATCACGACATAAAAGTCCGGGCGGTCTGTCTGCCCCTCGATCACTGCCCCGCTGTCATCGGTCATGGTCTCGCCGGGTTTGAACATGTAGTAGCCGGTGAAAGCCTTGGGTGTCTTATCAAACGGCATCCCGAAGAGTGTCGCCGTGCGCGGTGACGAGACCGCGTTGAGTGCGTCGAAGCGGCCGAAGAAGAGGTTGCCCGCAGCGATGGGCATGGGTGGATTTGTCATCATGCCGAAGCCTCCTGTCGTCTCAGTGCGGAGGCGCACGCCGTTGCCGCTCTGTCCACGGTCATAGCGTTGTGTTGGGAAGTCCGACAGGCCGCACATGGCATAGCCGGCATTGGCTGTCGCCCATATATTACACCGCCCACCAGTACTATCAAATTCGTAGTAATTTACATATTGCTTGGAATTTCCTATAAATTCGAAAGACTCGAACTTGAATTCCGTGATGGCTAACGGCTGTTTCAACGACAGTGTGTAGTATTTGCGATAGTTGCCGTCTTGTGACACTACGGTGTAGTGCTGCGGCTCGGTAAAGTCGAGGGTAAGTCCGTTGCCGTCAATTCCTGTTTCGTCGTGGATGATTTTAGCTCCCTCACTAAGAATAAATGTGGGTGCCACTTGCTTGAGGTCGCTCGAAGGCATGACTAAAACCTCGATGTTATTTGATGCAGGATCAGTCCCCACCGAGATAATTGTGTCATTGGTATTGAGCAACACGTCGCGGTTGTCCCGGTCAAATGTGACGGCCACTATGTCTGCCTCTGCGTTGAGTGGCTCGTCTTGGATGCAGGAAACCATTGTCACGGCTCCCAGCATTAGGCAAAGCAATGTCTTGTGTCTCATTCAGTTTTAGTTTTCTTCTCATGTCTCGGCCGTGTCTGCCGCGTGCAAGCCTCGCATCGTGCGGCATGGTGCTTTGACGGTGCAAATGTAGTTAAAAAAAATAAACCATGATGAAACATGGTGCATAAACCGTCTTTCTCCCTTGCACAAGGCTCTGTGGCTGTGTGTGGCGGCAGACAGACAGGCGGCATCAGGCCGACTTTTATGTCGGAATAATATATATTATGGTATATGCTGCGTGTCACCGTCCGCCGCGCCGTGCCGTCTTTGCCATCTGTCGGCGGCAGTCGAGCATCCGGGACAGTTGTGCGTCGCTTGCCCCGGGAAGCAGCTGCCGCAGATGCACGAGCATACGCCGGCGTGATTCGGCGGGACTCCTGCCGCCCGCGTCGGTGATGCCGTCGCCATATAGCGCCTCGGGCGTGGCATAGCGTGCCAGTCCCCATCCGTAGGGGTGGTTGTGGCGGTCGAGAGCATACTCGAAGTCGGCAATGAAGACCCATGTGCCCATCTGCAGATGTCCCATCACCGTGTCAAACCCCTCGCCGCGCCCCGGGTGTGCGACCATCCGGTCGAGCAGTTCTGCCCCGTCAGTGCGCAGCCTGCGGTTGCGGGTGAAGCCGCACAGGGCTTTCAGCTCCTTTGACAGCAGTGACTCGTGTGCGACCAGCGTGTCATAGACGGTGCGCCGGCGGCTGCATCCGCTGTCGTCGGGCGTGGCATCGCCGATGGGGCAGCATGACCGCCGCCAGTTGATGAGGTCGGGCAGCCATTGCAGGCTGACGAAGCCCGCCTTGCCGTCGAAGATGCGCCCGTAGGCACACTGCCAGCCACGGATGACAGGCCCTTTCCATTCCCACGGGCCGTCGGCATCGTCGGCAAACCACAGGTCGTCGGGGGTGTGTTCCTCGATTGAAAAGCCCTCGATGCCGTTTTTGAAGAGCGGGAGGAAGCCCCACTCCAGTGCCAGACGCTCGACATCGGCCGCGCTGCGCAAGATGATTTCGTCCATGTCATTAATGTCGTTTGCCGTGGGGCGGGTGATTTGTCCCCGGACGTCATGATGCAAATTTATTGATTTCCATGGCCGGATGGGCTGTCGCGGTGCGATTTTTTGCCACCGGCCGTGTGCTGACGGTGGAGTGCCGCATGTGTCTGCCGGCGGCATACAACCCTGACGGCCATAGCATACGACCCTATTGCCGATAGCATACGACCCTATGGTCAATAGCATCTGACCCTGATGGCGGTGTCATCCTGCCTCACGGGAGAATTTTCATGACCATTTTGGCCATGCGGATGGACATTCTGTCAGTCGGCGTGTGATGCGTTGGGCGATTGTGTCAGAATTGCACCGATTTTGCTCCCGTGCATGTCCCGCCGATGGTTGGCAAGTTTTTTGCTGTGATATTTTGAATTATGCCCTTTAATGAAATAATTAAAACGAAATATTATCATGGACAGTAAGAAAAAACAAGAGGAAGAAGCCCAAGCCAATGCGGCCGAAGAATTGAACGAAGCATCATCAGAAGCGGCACAGGCGGCTGAAGGCGACGAGACCGGGCAAGCTGCCGGCGAGGCGGCAGGCGAAGACGATGACGTCAAGGCGCGTCTCGACGAAGCCCTCAGACAGATTGACGAGCTGAAAGACAAGTACCTGCGCCTGCACGCCGAGTTTGACAATTACAAGAAGCGTACGGTAAAGGAAAAGGCCGAACTGATCAGGAACGGAGGTGCCAGCACACTCCAGACATTCCTGCCCGTGGTCGATGACATCGAGCGGGCTCTGGACGCGATGGACAAGGCCGACGACATCAAAGCCGTCGTCGATGGCATCAGACTCATCAGTGACAAGTTCAACCAAGTGCTGAACAAAAACGGCGTAGTGCCTATCGACACGACCGACGCCCCCTTTGACACCGACTACCACGAAGCAATATCGATGGTCCCGGCCGAGACCGAAGAGCAGAAAGGCAAGGTCGTCGCCTGCGTACAGACAGGCTACAAACTCAATGACAAGGTGTTGCGCCACGCCAAAGTCGTAGTGGCACAGTGACAAACTTTAGACGTGTGAGACATGGCAAAGAGAGATTACTATGAAGTGCTGGGGGTCGGCAAATCGGCTTCGGCGGACGAAATAAAGAAAGCATACAGGAAAAAAGCCATCCAATACCACCCCGACCGCAATCCGGGCGATAAGGAAGCCGAGGAAAAGTTCAAGGAGGCGGCCGAGGCCTACGACGTGCTGAGCGACCCCGACAAACGCCAGCGCTATGACCAGTTCGGCCATGCCGGCGTGAGCGGAGCGGCAGGCAACGGAGGACCTTATGGAGGCTTCGGCGGCGGCATGTCCATGGACGACATATTCTCGATGTTCGGCGACATATTCGGCGGACATGGAGGCTTCGGCGGCTTTGGCGGCACGTCGCGCGGCGCATCTGCCGCACGTCGCTACCGTGGCTCTGACCTGAGAGTCAAAGTCAGGCTGACACTCAATGAGATTGCATCGGGGGTGGAAAAGAAGTTCAAACTCAAGAAATACGTCGCATGCAGCCATTGCCACGGTACGGGAGCTGAGGATGGAGCGACCGATGTCTGCCCCACATGCCACGGCAGCGGCACGGTGACACGGACACAGAACACATTCCTCGGCATGATGCAGTCACAGACCACCTGCCCCAACTGCGGCGGCGAGGGACGTGTCATCAAAAACAAGTGCAAGGTCTGTGGCGGTGACGGCATTGTCCAAGGCGAAGAGATCGTGACTGTCAAGATCCCGGCAGGTGTGATGGAGGGGATGCAACTCTCCATGAACGGCAAAGGCAATGCAGGCAAACACAACGGCATCGCAGGCGACCTCCTCATCGTCGTAGAGGAAGAACCGCATCAGGAGTTTACACGTGACAAAAATGACCTGATATACAATCTCCTGCTCAATTTCCCGACGGCCGCACTCGGCGGCACTGTCGAGATACCGACGCTCGATGGACGCGCAAGGGTCAAGATAGATGCCGGCACACAACCGGGCAAACTGCTGAGACTGCGGGGCAAAGGACTGCCCGACATTAATGGATACGGGCGCGGAGACCTGATTGTCAATGTCAGTGTATATGTCCCCGAGACACTCACCAGCGGAGAAAAGGAACAATTGCAGAAGATGAACGATTCGCCTAATTTCAAGCCGAGCACGTCGGTGAAGGAGAAAATATTCAAGAAGTTCCGCAGCTATTTCGATTGACACAAGGCTTGGTGGCCTTGATCCCTAATATATAGAAGCCTCCCGCGTGGCGTATGCGTCATGGCATCGCACGCGGGAGGCTCTGTCGTTTGTAGCAGTGATGTGTCTTGCGGCGTGGCGCTGCCCTATGGCTGCCGCCCGATGCATGTATAGGTGAACCCCAGCTCCGACAACTCGTCGTGGTCGTATATGTTGCGCCCGTCAAATATGGCATTGCCGCTCATGACCCGGCGGACTTTGCCCCATGCCGGCAGCCTGAATTGCTTCCATTCGGTGACAAGCAGCAGGGCATCCGCACCCTCGGCTGCGTCATACATGTCGGCGGCATAGTAGACCACGTCACCGATGCGGCGGCGTGTCTCGTCCATTGACTGAGGGTCATAGACGCGCAGGGTGCATCCCGATTTGAGAAGCAGGCTGATCAGCACGAGCGATGGTGCTTCGCGCATGTCGTCGGTCTCGGGCTTGAAGGCCAGTCCCCATAGTGCAATGGTCTTGCCGGCCAGTTGCCCGAAGTGCTTTTGCAGTTTCTCGAAGAGCAATCTCTTCTGCCTTTCGTTCACTTCCTCTACGGCCTTGACGATTTTCATGTCACAGCCGTGCTCGTCTGCAGTGCGTGCAATGGCCTTTACGTCCTTGGGGAAGCACGACCCGCCATAACCGATGCCGGGATAAAGGAACTTATTGCCGATGCGCGAGTCCGAACCAATGCCCTGTCTGACCATTTCGATGTCGGCCCCTACATGCTCACACAGGTTGGCCATCTCGTTCATAAAACTGATGCGGGTAGCGAGCATTGCGTTGGCTGCATACTTGGTCATCTCCGCCGAGGGTATATCCATGAATATTACCCTGAACTTGTTTAGCATGAAAGGCTTGTAGAGTTTCTGCATCAGTCGGCGTGCATGTTCGCTCTCGACACCTACTATCACGCGGTCAGGGCTCATGAAGTCGTCCACGGCATTGCCTTCTTTGAGAAATTCGGGGTTTGAAGCCACGTCGAAGTCTATATCGAGGCCTCGTTTGTCCAGTTCTTCGCGGATTACAGCCTTTACCTTTGGCGACGTACCTACGGGCACTGTACTCTTGGTGACTATCAATAGGTATTTGTTCATATTGCGCCCGATGGTGCGCGCTACGTCCAAGACATATTTCAGGTCTGCGCTCCCGTCCTCGTCGGGCGGTGTTCCCACTGCCGAGAATATTATGTCCATCTCGTTGAGGCAGTCCTCGAGTGAGGTTGTGAAGTGTAGTCTGTTGGCTTTGGTGTTGCGCAGCACCATTTCCTCCAGTCCTTTTTCATAGATGGGCATTATGCCTTGTCTGAGACCTTCGATCTTGGCGGCATTTGTGTCTACACAAGTCACGTCGATGCCCGTTTCTGCGAAGCATGCGCCTGTGACCAAACCGACATAACCAGTCCCTACGATGGCTATTTTCATCTTATCATCTTTTTAGTATGTTGAATTCCTTTTTCACCCTCACTTGTAGCCCGGCGTTGTCGCCATAGAGGTCGCCGGTGTCTGCGCCGAACGATGCGGCGAATGTCCATCCGCGCAGTTTCTCGGGGGCGTAGTGTACCTCTGCCAGAAGCGAGAAGTTTTCGGCCACGTCGATGCTTGGCTTGAAATATGTGCCCCATGATCTGCTGAAAGTCATCAGCAGGCGGTAGCTCCATTGTCCGGTGATGTCGCCTTTGATGCCGAGATGCAGGGCTTTGACTCTGTTATGCAGGAAGCCGGGAGTGCCGTAGCTGTTGTACATTGGTGACACTGCGAGGGGTGTCCCCATCGAGTGTCCCCAGTGCGTCCATCCTTGGTATAGATAATTGTTGTAGTAGTTGTCGGCCCCTCCCGTCTTGTGACAGAGCGGGTCATAATCGCTGCCGTGCAACGGGCCACTCTGGTCTGTCGATTGATAGTACTCCACCACGATGCTTGTGATAGGGCTCTTGGCGGTGTTGTGGTATTCGATGCCCCACAATCCGTCCCATCCGTTGAGTTTTCCCATCCCCGAGAAGTCGTCGAAATAATTCTCCATATAGGCTGCCACGCGCTTGCCTTTCCATTGATAGGTCAGTTTCAACAGCTCGCTGCCGAGGAAGTTGCCTGAGAATGCTATTTGCTCGCCTACATTCGCGTCGCTTGAGCCGCTTTGGGGGATAAGTGCTTCCCAATATTGCCTCAAGCCTTTGCCGAGGGTGACAGTGCTGCCGTCGGCCAGATGCTGCGTCCCTCCGAACTGTGTGTCCAGACGGTAGCCCATCTCCCACAGCCAGTGTCCGGCCGGGTCGCCTATCCTCATATAGAAGTTCTTGGTGTGGTATTTTATGCCGGTCACATAGGTCTCGCCCTTGTCTACGGTCTCTCTCAAGTAATTGTCGTCGGTGTACCAGCCGAAAGACACTTCGGCCTTGAGGGCAAACCGCCTGCAAATCTGCACGTAGTCGAATGCTCCGAGCTTGACTTGCGGTATGGGGCGTGCATTGCCTGACCACACGAGGCCTCCGCTGCTGAGGTCGCTGTCGAGTGGTGAGAAGTGCTCTTCTTTGCTGCCTATTGACAGTCCGAGCCACTTGAAGTAGATGTCTGCGTAGGCCTGCTGGATGATGAAATGACTGTCGGTCCCTATGCCTCCTGCCAAATCGACTTTCGTCTCGAGGCGCCAGTTGTGCGCGAGCCTGTTGTCATAACTTATGGCGGCGCGCACGAGGCCATAGTTGTCTATCGACGGCAGTCCGTGACGGTTGCTCACCTGCCACATCGGTGTGTGGTCGCCCGTGTGTCCGGCGGCTTCCAGTCCTATTGCCGCGTCGAGTGATTGTCGGGGTGTGCCGGCCGGCAGGTCTTGTGCATAGGCTGTCATGCACGGGGCAGACAGTGACATTGCAGCGGCCATTGCCGCCGCAGCCAGCGAGGTCTTGTCAATAGGCATTTTTCTCACCTTTTACCATGTTTTTGATTGTGAGATAGATAATCTTGAGGTCGAGGAAGAATGACCAGTTCTCGATGTACCAGACATCATATTCGACACGTTTCTCCATCTGGCTGAGTTCCTTGGTCTCGCCTCTGTAGCCATTGACCTGTGCCCATCCGGTGATGCCGGGTTTGGCCAAGTGGCGCAGCATGTATTTGTCGATGATGGCTGAATATTCGATCGTGTGCTTCAGCATGTGCGGGCGCGGGCCTACGACCGACATGTTGCCGATGAGCACATTGAAGAATTGCGGCATCTCATCGAGGTTGGTCCTGCGCAGGAAGGCGCCGAAGCGGGTCACCCTCGGGTCGCCCTTGACGGCTTGTGCCGTGTCGGCCTGGCCGTTTACCTTCATTGTCCTGAACTTATAGCATCTGAAGCTGCGTCCTTTCTTGCCGGTCCTTTCCTGTGTGAAGAATATGGGTCCCGGGGATGTCAGCTTGATGCCTATCGAGACAATGATGAACACGATGGGGAACAGGAGGATGAGGAAACAGAGGGAGAAGATGACGTCAAACGTCCTTTTGATGAATTTGTTCAGAGGGTAGCGCAGCGGTTCGTCGCGCAATGCGAATACGGGGATGTTGCCGAGGGAGTCGAGCTTCAGTGTCTTCTTCATATAGCGGTGGATGACCGGCACGATGTAGAAGCGTATCATGTTGTTCTCGCAGAAGCTCAGCAGCCTCATTATTTTCTCTTCATCAGAGTCGGGCAGGGTGCAGTAGACTTCGTCTATGGGGTTCTGCCTGATGAATTCTATCGCATCGTCCACCTTGCCGAGGAGTTTTGTCCCTTGTGGCATTTCCTTTTTGCTGTCGTCGAAGAACCCGAGGACCTTGAAGCCTGCGCCATCCTCGTTGAGCATCTCGTCATAGACGGCCATTCCGTTGTTGCCCGCCCCGATTATGATGATGTTTTTGTAGTTGAAGCCAAGGTTGCGGTAGTGCTTGAGGGCGAATCTGAATCCCAGTCTCCACAGGACCAGCGCTGCGAGCGTGCTCATGAAATAGACCATGACGAGGAGTCTGGAGACTTCCTGCATCTTGAGTATTGTCATGAAGGCCATGAAGACGATGAAGAAGAACACGACCGTCCAGAAGGCGTTCTGCACTATTTTCTCGGCATAGATTATGCGGTGCGACAGCTTGACGCCGAAGATGGTGATCGACAGTGCATAGCAGAGATTAGTGACAATGTGCACCAGCCATGATTTCATTTGGAAATCGTCGGCCATGTGGTCATTGAACAAGCTGAAAATGGCGACCATCAGTATGTTGATGATCAGGAAGTCGCCTATGATGACACAGGTGTCGATCAGGTGTGCATATCTCAGTTGCTGCTTCATCTCGCTTACATTATATTGCAAAAATATAACAATACAGCCAAATTCAATAGGCTTTGCGGCCTTAATGCCCGTAAAAAACAATGGACGGCTGACTATCTGCCAGCCGTCCACATTGTCGGGGTTAGGCGACTCGAACGCCCGACCTCTACGTCCCGAACGTAGCGCGCTACCAACTGCGCTAAACCCCGTTTGAGCGTTTGCGGTTGCAAAAGTATAAATAAATCTGTTATCTCCGCACATCCGGCCGATTTTTTTTGTCGCACTATGCCGGCTTTGGCTGTGCGAGGCCGTGTGTCCATGCGCTTGGTGCCGTGCGCCGCCTGTCATGGGGTAGTATGATTCTGCCCGTGGGGTCGTATGCTGTCGGCCATGGGGTAGTATGTTTTTGTCCTTGGGGTCGTATGCTGTTGCGTTTAGGGCCGTATGGTGCGCCGGCAGTGTCGCGGCCGGTGTCATCCGTGCCTCATGACACCCGGCGTGCCATCCGCCGCTGTCAAGCCGTGGCGCGGCGCGGCCGGCGTGGTGTCGCCCGTGATAACATTTTTTGAATATTGCTCACAACAAATAGGCACGTCGCGGCTTGCCGTTGGGCAGTTTTTGCCTAATTTTGCCACTTCATAATCATAATTGGAATAGCCGATGCTGTCACGTCTTATACCCCAACATAAAGTAGATCGTATGGCAAGCCTGCTGGACAGGGCAGAACATGTCGTGCTGGTGGGGCATACGTCGCCTGATGGAGATGCGCTGGGGGCCACGCTTGCTATGTGGCATTTCCTCAAGTCCAAGGGCAAGGACGCCACGGTGGTCATGCCAAACGCTTTCCCCGACACATTGTCGTGGCTGCCCGGCGCCAAGGATGTGGTGCTGCACTCGGCGGATGCCGGGCGGGCCGAAGCGGTGATGGCTGCGGCAGATGTCATCTGTTGCCTCGACTTCAACGCACCGAAGCGTGTCGGGGCACTGGGCGATGCCCTCGTGGCGTCAGGGGCCGTAAAACTCATGGTGGACCATCATCCTGACCCCGAGGGATTCTGCGGCCTCGTCATCTCACATCCCGAGCTGTCATCTACATCCGAGCTGGTCTTCAGGCTTATATGTGCCATGGGTTGCTGGTATGACCTGAGCTATGAGTCGGCGGTGTGCATCTGCACGGGCATGATGACCGACACCGGAGGGTTCACCTACAACGCCAACAATCCCGAGACCTATTACATCGTCGGCAAGCTCCTCGAGAAGGGCATTGACAAGGACGACATCTACCGCCGCGTGTTCAATACGCAGACCGAGGTGCGTATGCGTCTGGTGGGGCACATGCTGACAGACTGCATGGCAGTGCTGCAGGACTATGCCTCGGCGGTGATAATCCTGACAAAGGATGACTTCGCCAAATACCCCATACGCAAGGGCGAGACAGAGGGCTTCGTGAACATGCCGCTCTCGATCAAAGGCATCATCTTCTCCGCTTTCATGCGCGAGGACAAGGATATGATCAAAGTGTCGCTCCGCTCGGTAGGCGATTTCCCGTGCAACGAAGTGGCGCAGAAATACTTTGGCGGAGGCGGGCACAAGAATGCTTCGGGCGGTGAATACTATGGCTCGATGGACGAAGCGCGTGACCTGCTCAAGAAAGCACTGTTTGAATTTCAGGACCGCTTGCTGCAAGCCCGGCGCGAAAACGAGGAAGCAGCCAAGTGACATTAAACTTAATTGATAGCAACAAGCAACATGAAGAGATTATTGATACCGATAGCCGCCATGATGGCTCTGGCCGTGCAGCTCGTCTCATGCGACGACGGCATGACCTATGCCGAGATGGTCGAGGAGGAACGTGACATCATAGCACGCTTTTTGTCTGACAGCGGTTTCTACTACGTCGAGAATTTCCCTGCGGACAGCTTTGCCAATGACAAGGAATTCATGCTCACCACCGACGGGATGTACATGCGTGTCGAGGATTTCGGTGATGGCCGCGCCTTCGAGAGCGGCGACGAGGTGACGGTGCGCTTCACCGAGGTAAACCTCTCCAACCAGCTTACCATCTCCAATGACGTACAGGGCGGCCAGCCCGACGTGTTCCGCTACGAGCTGTACGGCTCGACACAGTCGGGGATATTCATCGGCGACTCTTACATGGCTACTATCTATAGCAGCACCGCCGTGCCGAGCGGGTGGTTGATGCCGCTGGAATATGTCCGTGACGGCAGCCATGTGCGCCTGATCGTCCCGCATGACTTGGGGCAGACAGATGCCAGCTATTATGTGTATCCGTGCTATTACGAATTGTATTATGGCATAGCCAAACGATGAAAGGAGGTTTCCGGAGATATGTCGTTGATAAAATCTATTTCAGGCATTAGGGGGACAATCGGAGGTGCGCCCGGCGACGGGCTTACGCCGATTGACATTGTCAAGTTTACCTCAGCTTTTGTGACTTTCATTAGACGCACCGCCCGGCGCGACCGTTGCAGGATAGTCGTCGGCCGCGATGCCCGCGTCTCAGGGCCGATGGTGCGCGACATCGTGGTCGGGACAGCCACCGGCATGGGGTGTGATGTCATCGATCTGGGGCTTGCCACCACTCCGACGACAGAAATAGCCGTGACGGGCGAACACGCTGACGGCGGCATAATCATCACTGCCAGTCACAATCCCATCGAATGGAATGCGCTGAAACTGCTTAACTCGCGCGGCGAATTCCTCAGTGCCGGCGACGGACAGGAGGTGTTGAGGATTGCCGGGGCTGGAGACTTCGATTATGCAGATGCCATGTCGTTGGGGCGTTATACAGTCGATGACAGCTATAATGATAAGCATGTCGAGCTCGTGGCCGGCCTCCCATTGGTCGATGCCGATGCCATCAGGGCGGCAGGATTCAGGGTAGCCATCGATTGTGTCAATTCAGTGGGCGGCATCATACTGCCACGGCTGCTCAGACGCCTCGGGGTGGACACCGTGGGTGAGTTGTATTGCGAGCCGACGGGCGTCTTCGGCCACACACCCGAGCCGCTTGAGAAGAACTTGGGCGGCATCATGGATTTTATGGCAAAGGGAGGATATGACCTCGCATTTGTCGTAGACCCCGATGTGGACAGGCTTGTCATGATCTGCGAGGATGGCAAAATGTTTGGAGAAGAGTACACGTTGGTAAGTATAGCCGACTATGTCTTGTCCAACACTCCCGGCAACGTGTGCAGCAATCTCAGCTCGACGCGTGCACTCCGTGACGTGGCGGAGAGGCACGGCAGCCATTACTATGCTTCGGCGGTTGGCGAGGTCAATGTCGTGGCACGCATGAAAGAGTGCGGTGCAGTGATCGGGGGCGAAGGAAATGGCGGTGTCATCTATCCGGCCGCTCATTATGGCCGCGATGCACTGGTGGGAATAGCCTTGTTCCTCACCATGCTGGCCAAACGCCGCATCACAATGACACAGCTCAAGGACACCTATCCACAATATTATATGGTGAAAGACAAGATAGCACTGACCCCGGCGGATGACCTCGACGCTATTTTGGACAAAGTCAAGAGACATTATGCCGGCGAGGCCCTGACTGACATCGACGGGGTCAAAGTGGATTTCGCCGACAAGTGGGTGCACGTGCGCCGCAGTAATACCGAACCGATAATCAGAATCTATGCCGAGGCCCGCACCACTGCTGCCGCCGGCCAGATAGTCGAGGAGGTCAAGGCTGTGATAAGAGGATGAGGACAGTCATACGTCATATAGCCGGGCAATATCCATGCAGTGATTTCATCGTGGAATATTGCCCGGCTCTGTCTATGGCGTGAAAAATAGATGAGACGTCAGACATGCTGTTCAATTCCATTCAATATCTGTTGTTCTTGCCGATAGTCTTTGCGGCTTATTGGTTGTTGCGCAGGCGGCTGGCGTTGCAGAATCTTTTTGTGGTCATTGCGAGCTATGTGTTTTATGGCTGGTGGGACTGGCGTTTTCTGCTGTTGATGGCGTTCACCACACTGTGTTCATTTGGCTGTGGGCTGCTTGTCTCGCGTCTTGAGGCACGGCGGTTGAGACGGTCGGTCGTGACGGCCAGTCTGGTGATAAACCTTGGCATCCTTGTGATGTTCAAGTATTATGACTTTTTTGCCGGGAGTTTTTCTGAGTTGCTTTCGGGCTTTGGGCTGAGTGCCGGGTTTGTGACGCTTGATGTGGTCCTGCCTGTGGGCATCAGCTTCTATACGTTTCAGGCGTTGGGCTATGTGATAGATGTCTATCGCCGCAAAGTCGATGCGACGGGTGACATTGTGTCATTCTTTGCCTTTATAAGTTTCTTCCCGCAGCTCGTTGCGGGACCTATCGAGAGGTCTTCCAATCTGCTTCCCCAGTTTCTACGTCCCCGGTGTTTTGACTATGCCAAGGCGGTCGATGGGTTGCGCCAGATGCTTTGGGGGTTCTTCAAGAAAGTGGTTGTCGCAGACACCTGTGCCTCGGCAGTTGATAGCATATTCATCGAGGCGGCGCATCTCGATGCAGTGACATTGGGCTATGGGGCTGTCCTGTTTTCAATCCAGTTGTATTGTGACTTCTCGGGATATTCGGACATAGCGATTGGTACGGGTCGTTTGTTCGGGATTGACCTGATGCGTAACTTTAACTTCCCCTACTTCTCACGCGACATTGCCGAGTTCTGGCGGCGGTGGCACATCTCGCTCACCACATGGTTTCGCGACTATGTGTATATCCCGCTCGGAGGCAGCCGGTGCGGCCGGTGGCGCAGCGTCAGGAATACGGTCGTCGTCTTTCTGCTCAGCGGGTTGTGGCATGGGGCGAATTGGACGTTTGTGTCATGGGGTGCCTATCATGCCCTGCTGTTCATCCCGCTGTTGCTCACCGGCACCAACCGCCGGCATACGTCACAGGTGGCAGAGGGGCGTATGCTGCCGACGGCGGGTGAGGCTGTCAGCATGGCCGTGACCTTTGCATTGGTGGCCTTCGGCCTTATCATCTTCCGCTCGCCCGACATGGCAGACGCGGTGCTCTATGTCAGGCGGATGTTCACATGCTTTGAGCCGGTGCTGCCTGCCTATGGCAAGCAGGCTGCCGTCTGGATTGTGTTGCTGATGGCCGTCGAGTGGGTGCAGCGGGGCAAGCAGCACGCGCTGCAACTGGAGGGTGTTGTAGGCAACAGGTATCTGCGTTATGCCATCTACTATGCCTTGGCGGCCATAATAGTCACGTTCCAAGGCGAAACGGCGCAGTTCATTTATTTCCAGTTCTGACCATGAGGAAGTTTTTGCTCAAGTTGCTTGTTTCCGTTGCCCCGTTGCTCGCCGTCATGGCTGCGGTCGAGGCGGGTCTGAGGTCTATCCCCAACTCCTATAAGCTGAAGTATGAATACATGGAGCATCATTGTCAGGATGTCCAGACATTGATATTGGGCAGCTCGCACACCTACCGCGGGCTCGACCCGTCGCACTTCGCCACGCGGGCTTTCAACCTCGCCTATTCGTCGCAGGACCTGAAGCGCGACAGCTACCTGTTCTTCCGTTTCATCGGGAGGATGGACAGCCTGCGGCATGTCATAGTCCCCGTCTCCTATCACACCATGCCCGAGATGATGGAGGACTTCAGCCGCTCTGAGACATTGCTCAAGTATTATGGCATCTATATGGACTATCCGCCCGAGCGCATGAGCCTCGAACTGACCACTCCCCATTGGTATGAAAAGGTGCTGATGCACCTGCGCGGCGAACCTGTGTGCCGGAGTGACAGCCTCGGTTTCGCGGCAGGTTATGTGCATGACGATGCTTCTGATGTGCTGGACATGCATCATGCACAGACTGTCGCGGCGTGGCATACGCACAGTGACTTCGGCCATGTGGGTGAGAATATGCGCATCCTGCGGCGCATGATTGACGCCTGTGCGGCGCGTCAAGTGCGTGTGGTGCTCATTACTACGCCTGTGACCGACCTCTATCGCGGGCAGCTCGATGCGCGGCAGTTGCGTCTGATGCATGACTGCATCGACAGTCTGGTGGAGTCTGACAGTTGTGTCACTTATCTGGACTTCATGAGTGATGCCCGCTTTTCACGTTCTGACTTCCAAGATGTCGATCATTTGTCGGCCGATGGTGCGCGCCGCCTCTCGGTCATCGTCAGCGACACACTCTCTGCCATGCGGTGAGGCCTGTCCGCCGGTGTCCCGGTGGTGGAAAAA
>DWUP01000107.1 GCA_020012075.1 Candidatus Avibacteroides avistercoris | reverse complement strand
AGATCGTCGGCAGCGTCAGATGTGTATAAGAGACAGTGTCCGGGGGATGAAAATGATGCTCCCCGCGGCCGGTCCGGCCGCGGGGAGCATTGCTGTCGTGCCTGTGTCCGCCGGGCGCTGATGTCGGCCGGCGGGTGGCGTGCGGATGTCAGTCTGCGAGCTTGGCTTTGATAAACTCGCGGTTGAGGCGTGCGATGTTGCTCAGCGAGATGCATTTGGGGCACTCGGCTGCGCATGCGCCGGTGTTGGTGCAGTTGCCGAAGCCCAGCTCCTGCATCTTGGCTATCATGGCCTTTGCGCGGCGTGCCGCTTCGGGGCGTCCTTGCGGCAGGAGTGCCAGCTGGCTGACTTTGGCTGAGACGAAGAGCATCGCCGAGCCGTTCTTGCATGCTGCCACGCATGCCCCGCATCCGATGCATGTGGCCGAGTCCATTGCCTCGTCGGCGGTCTTCTTGGGGATGAGGATTGTGTTGGCATCCTGTGCCGCGCCGGCATTGACGCTGACGTAGCCTCCGGCCTGCATGATTTTGTCGTATGCCGAGCGGTCTACCATGAGGTCTTTGATGACGGGGAATCCGGCCGAGCGCCAGGGCTCGATGGTGATGACGTCGCCGTCGTTGAATTTGCGCATGTAGACCTGACATGTGGTGCATCCGCCTTCGGGCCCGTGGGGATGCCCGTTGATGTAGAGCGAGCACATGCCGCAGATGCCTTCGCGGCAGTCATGGTCGAATACTATGGGTTCCTTGTGCTCTTTGACAAGTCTCTCGTTGAGGATGTCGAGCATTTCGAGGAATGAGGTGTCACCGGTGATGCCTTCCATCTGGTGATCTTCGAAGTAGCCTTTGGAGTGTGCGTCTTTCTGGCGCCATACCCGCAATGTGAAATTTATAGTCTTTTCCATTTTTGTAGTTGCTTGTTAAGATTTGTAGTTACGTGTCTGGACTTTCACGAATTGATAGTTGAGGTCTTCCTTGATCATTTCGGGAGCTTGTCCGCCGCCTTTGTATTTCCAGCAGGCGACGTAGGCGAAGTGTTCGTCGTCACGTTTTGCTTCGCCGTCCTCGGTCTGGTATTCTTCACGGAAGTGTCCTCCGCACGATTCCTCGCGGTGCAGTGCGTCGTAGGCGATGAGCTCGCCCATGTCGATGAAGTCGGCGACACGCAGTGCTTTCTCGAGCTCGGTGTTCATGCCGGTAGCCGAGCCGGGGATGTAGACTTTGCTCCAGAATTCTTTGCGGATGGCTTCAATTTTCTTGATGGCTTCTTCCAGCCCTGCCTTGGTGCGTCCCATGCCGACGAAGTCCCACATGATGTGTCCCAGACGTTTGTGGATGGAGTCGACTGTCTCGTCGCCTTGCACGGCGAGGAGCTTGTTGATGCGGTCGCTGACGCTCTTCTCGGCTTCGGCAAACTCGGGGAGGTCGGTCGAGAAGCGCGGCACGGTGATCTGGTCGGCCAGATAGTTTTGTATGGTGTAGGGCAGCACGAAGTAGCCGTCGGCGAGGCCTTGCATGAGGGCAGATGCGCCGAGACGGTTGGCTCCGTGGTCAGAGAAGTTGCATTCGCCGATTGCGAAGAGGCCCTTGATGGTGGTCTGCAGTTCATAGTCCACCCAGATGCCGCCCATGGTGTAGTGGATGGCGGGATAAATCATCATCGGGTTTTCGTAGGCGTCGGTGTCTGTAATCTCTTTGTAGAGGTCGAAGAGGTTGCCGTAGCGTTGCTCGACGACGTCCTTGCCCAGACGCTGGATGGCTTCAGAGAAGTCGAGGAAGACGGCCAGTCCGGTGTTGTTCACGCCGTAGCCCTTGTCGCAGCGCTCTTTGGCGGCGCGGCTTGCCACGTCACGCGGCACGAGGTTGCCGAATGCCGGGTAGCGGCGCTCCAGATAGTAGTCGCGGTCTTCTTCGGGGATGTCGCGTCCTTGCAGTGTGCCTGCTTGGAGTTTCTTTGCGTCTTCGAGTTTCTTGGGCACCCAGATGCGGCCGTCGTTGCGCAGTGACTCTGACATCAGTGTCAGCTTGGACTGGAAGTCGCCGTGCACGGGGATGCATGTGGGGTGTATCTGTACGTAGCAGGGGTTGGCGATGAGCGCGCCGCGGCGGTAGCACTGGACGGCTGCCGAGCCGTTGCACGACATGGCGTTGGTCGAGAGGAAGTAGGTGTTGCCGTATCCGCCCGTGGCGATCACGACGGCGTGTGCTGCATAGCGCTCGAGCTGGCCTGTGACGAGGTTGCGCGCGATGATGCCGCGTGCGCGGCCGTCGATGATGACGAGGTCCATCATTTCGCGGCGGGTGTAGAGTGTCACCGTGCCCTTGTTCACTTGGCGGCTGAGTGACGAGTATGCGCCGAGCAGCAGCTGTTGGCCTGTCTGTCCCTTGGCATAGAATGTGCGTGACACCTGTGCGCCGCCGAATGAGCGGTTGGCCAGCGTGCCGCCGTATTCGCGTGCGAAAGGCACGCCTTGTGCTACGCATTGGTCGATGATGGCGTTTGACACTTCGGCCAGACGGTAGACGTTGGCTTCGCGTGCGCGGTAGTCGCCGCCCTTGATCGTGTCATAGAAGAGGCGGTAGACCGAGTCGCCGTCGTTCTGGTAGTTTTTCGCAGCGTTTATACCGCCCTGTGCGGCGATCGAGTGTGCGCGGCGCGGCGAGTCCTGTATGCAGAAGTTGAGCACGCGGAATCCCATCTCGCCGAGTGAGGCGGCTGCCGATGCGCCGGCGAGTCCTGTTCCCACAACGATGATGTCCAGACGGCGTTTGTTGGCCGGATTGACGAGCTTCTGGTGAGCTTTGTAGTTTGACCACTTCTCTGCGAGTTGGCCTTCCGGTATTTTAGAATCTAATATTGTAGACATAATCTTTTATCTCCTTGATTGTCGTGATTAAAACGGTTGATTAGAGTGATTTGAAGTAGAATGCTATTGCCACCACGGCGAAGCCCAGGCAGATGATGGTGCTGTAGACGTTGGCTATCACCTTCCAGCGGTTGAACCAGATGTCGTTGTTCCATCCCAGCGTGTGCATCGCGCTCCAGAAACCGTGTGTCAGGTGGAACCACAGTGCCACAAACCACACCAGATAGAGGACTACCACGACGGGGTTGCTGAACGTGGCCGCGATGAGGCTGTAGCCGTCATGCACGCTCAGGTTGCCGATGCCCTCGCAAGCGCCCACGGCGCAGGCTGCCACGTCGGTCACTTCGTTGCCCATTATCTCCTGCAGCTGCATGTTAGCCCAGAAATGGTAGAGGTGGAACAGTGCGATGCCGATCACGATGATGCCCAGCACGAGCATGTTCTGTGACGCCCATTCGACAGACTTGGGCTTGTCGACCACTTTGTAGCGCTCGCTGCCGCGTGCCTTGCGGTTCATCATCGTCAGCCAGAATGCATAGATGATGTGGATGAAGAATCCGGCCGCCAGCACCAGCGTGCCGACGAGGGCATACCAGTTGGCGCCGAGGAAACCGCACACGGCATTATAAGCCTCGGCAGAGATCAGTGCCACGACATTCATGCACATGTGAAACGTTAGAAACAGGATTAGGAAGAGTCCTGTGATGCTCATGACTACCTTCCTTCCAATAGTTGAACTACTTAACCACATAAATTTAATTTTAGTTATTGTTGAATTACATTGATTTGTCTCACCATCAATGGCTGTACGCCGGGCACTGACGTGCTGTGCAAAAGTAAGTCAATTTGAATAATGGCACAAATATTGTCGAAATAATTCTCTAATCGTCTGCCGTGCCTGCACGCTGCGGCCGGCGGATGGTCAGCCGGGCCCCGTGGGGCGTGACTTCGAGCGTGCCGCGTGCGCCGCAGACCACGGGCTCGTTGTGCGCCACGTGTCCCACGGGGAAACCGAATGCCACCGGGCAGCCCGTGCCCTCCATCATGTCGGCTATCAGGCCGTAGGTGTCGCGGCACATCGAGCGGTCGTCTTCGTAGCCCGTGACCTGCCCCACCACGAGGCCGGCCAGACGGCCGAGCACGCCCGACAGCTTGAGCCCCCACATCATGCGGTCGATGCGGTAGGGTCGCTCGCCCACGTCCTCGACAAACAGGATGGTCCCCTCGCCGCCGATGTCATAAGGTGTGCCCCGCAGCCCCGCCAGCACCGACAGGTTGCCGCCGCGCACCCTCCCCTCGGCCCGTCCCGCACGGTTGAGCGGGTGTGCGGGGGCGGTGATGTCGCATCCGCCGCCGCACATGACATCCAGCATGTGCGCGACGCAAGGGTCGTCGAGTCCCCTCTCGGCCATGTGCTTGAGCATCGGCGCATGCAGCGACACACACCCGTGCCGTTGCAGCAGTGCATGGATGGCCGTGATGTCGCTGTAGCCCGACACCCACTTGGGGCGGAGCATGAATGGCCCGAGGTCGATGCCGTCGAGCAGCTGCACCGCCCCATAGCCGCCACGGCTGCACAGCACCGCCCGCACCGTCGCGTCGTCGAGGGCCCACTGCAAGTCGCCGAGCCTCTCGGCGCGCGTCCCGGCGAAACGCCCGTGCGACGACCGCGCGTGCCGCCCCTCCACTACTTCATAACCCGCCCCGCGCAGCAGCGCGGCGGCACTGTCGATGATGCCCGGGTCGATGCACCCCGACGGCGAGACTATCGCCACGCGGTCGCCCGCCTTGAGCGGCGCGGGCCAAATATATTCGTTCATACCTGCCAAAGATATATCAGAATCAACACGTCACGATGAGCCGCGGCCAACTGCGGCATGGCTGCCCGGCCGCCGCTGACGCTCACCGCATGGCAAATTTAAGCATAATCCGCCGGATGTGCCACCCCCGGCCGGCTTCCCGTCACTCCGCCCCGCCCGCGCGCCGGCTTACTCCCCGTGCGGCGGGTGACTGGCGGCGCCATGGCATACGGCCTTTCTTCGCCCGGCATACAATGCCGTGCCCCGCGCCATACGATGTTTTCTGCCGCACCATTGCACCTGTCTCTTATACACATCT
>DWUP01000106.1 GCA_020012075.1 Candidatus Avibacteroides avistercoris | reverse complement strand
CTTTCAACATGTCTCTTATCTCGTCAAAACCTATCTTTTGCTCAAAATTGGAGGGGTAAATCATGCCGGTTGTCATAATTAGGGTCTGCAAAAGTAGTAAAAAAACACCTCCCCCTCATATCCATGCGGGGCCGGCATCACATCTTGTGCGGGTGTCGGCCGTGATGTTTGCCTCGTGGGGTGCAATGCTATTTCATTGGGGTAGTATGTCATGGGCTGTGGGGTTCTATGTTTTTGTGGTTTGGGTCGTATGCCATGGGGTGTGCGTCTGATGCGGCGTGCCGATGGCCGGAGGCTGATGCTTTGCAATGCGGTTGCAAATGCCAAGTTCTATATTTGTCACACGAAGGCGGGAGGCGGCTCGGCATGGGCACGGTGGGAGCAAGCTCCCGTACTTGCCTCTGCACTCGCCTTTAGCTATCTTTGCATTTATGAACAAGATTAGTAATGGGAAAATCTGACGATAATGGATTCTGCTGCCGGGCTACGTTCCCGGTGGTGGGGATGAGCTGTGCGGCGTGCGCGGCGAGGGTAAACAAAATCCTCAGCAAGCAGCATGGGGTCGTCGAGGCCAATGTCAATTATGCCACGGCTACGGTGCAGGTGACGTTTGACCCGCGCGAATGTTCGCCCGAGGTGATGCGCCGGGCTGTCGAAGACGGCGGCTATGGTCTCGTCATCGACGGTGCAGGTGATGCCGGCAGCGCAGAGTCGAGGCGCAGGCGTGAATATGTGCGGCTCAAGCGCCAGACCATCGGCGCTGCCATGCTCTCGGTCATCATCATGGCGGTCAGCATGGCGTGGGGCGGCAATCTGTGGGCCGACTGCACGAGCTGGGTGCTGGCGTCGGTCGTGCTGTTTGTCTTCGGGCGCAGGTTCTTTGTCAATGCGTGGAAACAACTGGTGCACGGCACGGCCAATATGGATACTCTGGTGGCCAACAGTACAGGGATTGCCTATCTGTTCAGTGTGTTCAACCTTTTGTTCCCCGACTTCTGGAGGCAAAGGGGGATTGAACCGCACCTTTACTTCGAGGCCGCCGGCATGATTGTGGCGTTCATCCTCCTCGGACGTCTGCTCGAGGATCGTGCCAAGCATAAGACTTCGGCCGCCATCCGCAAACTCTCAGGCCTCCGGCCACGGACAGTGACGCTGGCCACAGAGGATGGCGAGAGGACGGTCAGTGTGGAAAATACCCGTCCGGGTGACATCGTGATAGTCAAGCCCGGCGAGCGCATAGCAGTCGATGGCGTAGTCATCGATGGCGAGTCGTATGTGGATGAGAGTATGCTCAATGGCGAGCCGCTCCCGGGTGCCAAGCACGAGGGCGACACGGTGTATGCCGGCTCTGTCAATCAGCGTGGCACATTCCGTTTCCGTGCCGCCAAGACTGGCAGTGACACGATGCTGGCGCAGATAATACGCATGGTTGAGGACGCACAGGGCAGTAAAGCACCCGTGCAGAAACTGGTGGACCGCGTGGCAGGTATATTCGTCCCGGCTGTCATAACGATTGCCTTGATGGTCTTCGTCGCATGGTGGGTGCTGGCAGACAGCGAGGGCTTCGTCCGCGGGCTGCACGCCATGATGACGGTCATGATTATCGCCTGCCCCTGCGCCTTGGGGCTTGCCACGCCGACCGCGTTGATAGTGGGCATAGGCAAGGGGGCCGAGAGCGGGATACTCGTCAAGGATGCCATAAGCCTTGAGACTGCCCGCCGGGTGGACACCGTGCTGCTCGACAAGACCGGGACGGTGACCGAAGGGCATCCCTCGGTCACCGACACGATGTGGGTCGAAGGCAGAGAAAGCACCAGACCTCTTTTTGCCGTGCTCGAACGTTCCTCCGGACACCCGCTTGCCGAGGCCGTTGCCGAAGCGTTTGGTACAGGTGACGGCGTGCGTCCTGATTCGTTTGAGAGTGTGACAGGCATGGGCGTAAGGGGGATTGTAGGCGGGCGTCACTGCCTCGCCGGGTCGGCGTCATTGCTCCGTGAAGGAGGTGTGCCATTGCCCCGTAGCCTTGCCGATGCTGCACGGAGGTGGTCTGATGAGGCCAAGACAGTGGTGTGGTTTGCCGTCGATGGCGAGGCAGTGGGTGTGGCAGCCATCACCGACAGAATCAAACCTTCGTCACCGGCGGCGATAGGGCATCTGACTGAGATGGGTATCGACGTCCACATGCTGACTGGTGACAGTGAGGACGCCGCCCGCGCCGTAGCGGCAAAGGCCGGCATCAGGCATTGCCACGCAGCAATGCTCCCCGACGGCAAGGCGCAGTTTGTCAAAAGACTGCAAGCAGAGGGCCATGTCGTGGCAATGGCCGGCGACGGCATCAATGACAGCGCGGCATTGGCCACGGCCGACCTCAGCATAGCAATGGGCAAAGGCAGCGACATAGCCATGGAAACAGCCATGATCACCTTGCTCTCGTCGGATCTGGGCAAGATAGCGGAGGCAATACGCCTGTCGCAACTGACGATAAGGACAGTGCGTCAGAACCTTTTCTGGGCATTTGTCTACAACATCATTGCCATCCCCGTGGCGGCAGGTGCGCTCTATCCGCTGACGGGGCATCTCCTCGATCCCATGATAGGCGGTGCGGCGATGGCGATGAGCAGTGTGAGCGTCGTGACCAACAGTCTGAGGCTCAAACGTAAAAGTATCCATGCAGGCGGACGGGCCGATGCCGTGCCCGCCGGGCAGGAAACAGGGCAAACCAATGTAAAACCAAATAAGATGAAACAGCAATTCAAAGTCGAAGGGATGATGTGCAACAACTGCCGCACCCACGTGGAGAAAGCATTGAACAGTCTTGACGGAGTGACTGCCACGGTCACTCTCAACCCGCCGATGGCAGTGATCGAGAGCGGCCGCGAGCTGACACTCGACGAGGTGCAGGCGGTCGTGAGCGAAAAGGCCGGGGACTATAGGGTCTCAAGGATGTGACCGGCCGTGCCTGACATCATCGACAGACGGGTCATGGAAGCCGACAAAGACATCGAAATACTGGAGCAGAGGGGCATCAAGCCCACTGCCAACAGGCTGCTCGTCTTGCGCACGATGTGTGCCATGGGGCATCCCGTGTCGCTGACCGAGCTTGAAACAGTGATGGAGACAATGGACAAGTCGAGCATCTTCAGGGTGCTGACGCTCTTTGCCTCGCATCATCTCGTCCATGCCATCGAGGATGGGGGCGGCACGATGAAGTATGAAATCTGTGAGGGCGATGGCCGGTGCTCGCTGGATGACATGCACACGCACTTCTATTGTGAGACATGCCACCGCACATTCTGTTTCAAGGCCATCCACATCCCCGAGGTCGAGCTGCCTGAGGGTTTCAGGATGACTTCTATAAACTATATGGTCAAGGGGACATGCCCCGAGTGCTCGCGCCGCGATGAGTGACGGCCCCGTGCCGTCGTGATGTGCGGCTCGCGGGGTGCGGCATCCGCGCCGTTACCATACGACCCTAAAGGCAAAAACACCGTATGCTGACAGTGATGGCATACGGTGTTTTTGCCTTTACCATTCTATGTTATTTGCAGTTGCCCGGTGTGCTGCCGGCGTGGTCTCCGGCCGAACGGCGGCATCCGGCGCGGTCTATCTTGCCGTTGGGCGTATGCGGCAGGTCTGTGGTCATGAAGACATGTTTCGGACGATGGTAGGGTGGCAGTGCCGCTATGGCTTGCCGCAGCTCGTCCCCCGCGGGATGCGGTGTGCCGACAAGCAGTGTGACGGCCTCGCCGAACTTGCCGTCTGGCACCGAAGTCACCGCCAGCGGGCAATGCAGGTGCTGTGCGAGGGCGGCTTCCACCTGTTCGGGGATGACCTTTATCCCTCCCGTGACAATCACGTTGTCGAGTCTGCCGGCGATGACGAAGCTGCCGTCGGCAGACATCTCGGCGATGTCGTTGGTCACGAGCCGTGTGGCGCAGATGTCAGGCGCGTCGATGACGAGAGTGTGGTCAGGCGAGAGCGACAGTGACACTCCGTCGAGCGGATGATAGCGCCCGTCGCCGGCCGGCCCGAGGCGGCGCATGGCGATGTGCGACAGCGTCTCGGTCATGCCGTAGGTCGAATAGACCCGCCCCGGCAGTGCGGCGGCGAGACTCTCGAGCTCGGTGCTGACGGCTCCGCCACCGACGATTATGTTGCCTGTGTCGGCCAGCTTGGCGCGTTGGCCGTCATCGCGGAGCATGTTGTAGAGTTGCATCGGGACGAATGATGCGAAGTCGATGTGCCTCCCGACTTCTTTCATCGGGTTGCCCGTCGCAGGCACTACCGTCAGGTCCAGTCCCCGCACAATGGCGCGCACGACCATCATTTTCGCTCCTATATATCTCAGGTCCATGGCGAGCAGTGCGGTTTGTCCCTCGGTCAGCCCGAGGAAGTCGCATGTCCTGACGGCACTGGCGGCCATGCGCCGCTTGTCGGCCTGCATCACCTTGGGGCTGCCGGTCGAGCCCGAAGTGGTGACGGTAATCGTAGGCGAGCTGTCAAACCATTGGTGCAGGAATGCGAAGAGGTCGGCCATGTGTGCCGGCATCGACGACAGTGTGCCGGGTGCGAGTGACATGACCTCTGTGTCGGTCACTATCCGCCCGTCGAGTGTCAGCCGGCGTGGTGTCATGGCATCGAGCATATCTTGTCGAGCATTTCGTCGTTGGTGACACTCCGTCTGAACCACAGCCGCCCGTCGTCCATTGCAAGCCCCGTATCGACATTGTCGGTGAAGAGCAGCCCGGTGCCGAGACCTTGGGGCATCCCGGTGCGGTAGGAGGCGCACCAGTGTGCTATGGCATTCAGCCCGATGTTGGTCTCAAGTGCCGAAGTTATCCACCACCCGATGCCGCGCTCGCGGGCCATGTCTATCCACTGTGCGCCGTAGGTCATCCCTCCGTGCAGTGTCGGCTTGATGACGATATATGCCGGGCGTATGGTGTCGAGCAGTGCCGCCATGTCGTCGCGGCCATGCACGCCTATCATCTCTTCGTCAAGGGCGACAGGCACAGGGCTGTGCTTTGCGATGTCGGCCATCAGTCTCCATTGCCCGGCTCTGACCGGCTGCTCTATGGAGTGTAGGTCAAAGCGTGCCAGAGTGTCGAGCTTGGCATAGACGTCATCTTCTGTAAATCCTCCGTTGGCATCCACGCGCAGCTCCAGCCGTGATGCGGGGAATGCCGCACGGATGTGGCTCAGCAGGTCGGTCTCGGCGGCGAAATCGATTGCGCCTATCTTCACCTTCATGCACCGGCATCCGCTCTGCAACTTGTCGTCGATGCGTGCGAGCATGGTGTCGTGGTCGCCCATCCAGATTAGTCCGTTGATGTCTATCCCACATTCCCCCCTTGCAAAAGGCGTGTCGCCCAATGCACTGTTGCCTCTCCTGAGGCTGAGCATGGCAGTCTCCAGCCCGAACAGCACCGACGGGCGGGTCTCAAGGCTCGGGGCATCGACCTCGCCCGTCAGTGCCACACGGTCGCAACATTGCCTCAAGACGGCTTCATAGTCAGGTGTGTAGTCTGCGCTCAAGTCGTGCAGCGGTGCACATTCGCCTATGCCGGTGCGTGTGCCGTCGTGTGCGACGACATACCACACACGTCGCACGTGGTATATGCCGCGTGATGTCCCCGCCGGCTGTCTGAATGTCAGCGTGCGGGGGATTATCTCAATCCGCATATCCTTGGCCTCCCGTCATCATGGCAGTTTGGGGAACCGGTCGAAGTCTGGCTTGCGTTTTTCGAGGAAAGCGTTCTTCCCCTCCTGAGCCTCGTCGGTCAGATAGTAGAGCATCGTGGCATCGCCTGCCAGTTCCTGTATGCCGGCCTGTCCGTCAAGCTCGGCATTGAGCCCGGCCTTTATCATCCTCAGCGCGAGGGGGCTGAGCTGCATCATTTCCTCCGCCCATGCGACATATTCGTCTTCGAGCTTTTCGAGCGGGACGACCTTATTGACGAGTCCCATCTCCAGAGCTTCCCGGGCGTTGTATTTGCGGCAGAGGAACCATATCTCGCGTGCTTTCTTCTGTCCCACCACACGTGCGAGGTAGGATGCGCCGAATCCTGCGTCGAAGCTCCCGACCCTCGGGCCCGTCTGCCCGAAGATGGCATTGTCAGAGGCTATCGTCAGGTCGCACACCACATGGAGGACATGGCCTCCGCCTATGGCAAATCCATTGACGGCGGCTATTACCGGCTTGGGGATGCTGCGTATCTGCCGCTGTACGTCGAGGACCGTCAGGCGCGGCACGCCGTCTTTGTCGATATATCCCCCACGTCCCTTGACGTTTTGGTCTCCGCCCGAGCAGAAAGCCTTGTCGCCCGCGCCGGTCAGCACTACGACCCGCACCTCGGGCATCTCGCGGCAGAGGCGCATGGCTTCGCCCATCTCGGCCGTGGTGGTAGGTGTGAAAGCGTTGCGCCAGCGGGGACGGTTGATGGTGATGCGTGCGATACCGCCATAGAAGTCGAAGAGTATGTCCTCAAACTCCTTTATCGTTTTCCATTCTCTCTTTTCCATATATGTCATTCGTCTTTAGTGATCTGTAGTAGTCCTTTAGTTGTGACACGTCGTCTGCGGTGTCTGTCATGGCTTCGACGAGCATCGGCCTGTCGCCTGCCGACGGATCGGCCAGCCGCGTCAGTGCTCTGTCGAGCGACGATGCGTCGGTAGCGCGGGTATAGTCAAATCCTGTCGAAGCGGCCCATCCCTCAGCTGTCCGGCGGTGGGTGGCAGTGATGTAGTCGAATCCTTCGTTGGCTTTGTCAAGTCCCTTGAGAGTGCTGAATATTTCGCCTCCGCCGTTGTTTATGAGCAGTATGCGCACGTTGCCCATACCGCCAGCGAGGGCGAGAGAATTCATGTCATAGAAGAAGCTCAGGTCGCCGATGATGATGAAGTTCAGCCTCGACGGGTCGGCTGCCGCATGGCCGATGGCGGCAGACAGTGAGCCTTCGATGCCGTTCATCCCCCTGTTGGACCTGACAGTCACTCCCTCTGCGACGGGATAGAGCTGTGCATAGCGTATCGCCGAGCTGTTGGCCAGATGCAGCGTGCTCCCGGCAGGCAGGCGTCTGACGAGTGAGCCTGTCGCACTCATTGCCGAGTACCCGAATCGCGGCCTTGCCACAGATGAGCAATGCTGCATCCATGCCGCGGGATAGGCCGTGTCGGCGTCGTCGAGTGCATCTGCAATCATGGCAAGGAATGTGGCGGCATCGTCCTCGATGGCTGCCGTCTGTGACATAAACAGGTCGGCTATGCGCCCGTCGTCGCTGATGTGCCAATGGTGGAGCGGACGGTGGCGGCGGATATAGATTTTGAAGCGCTTGGATGTGATGT
>DWUP01000105.1 GCA_020012075.1 Candidatus Avibacteroides avistercoris | reverse complement strand
ACCTGCTCAGAGCACTTGCTCCACGAGTCATAGATGCCGGGATTGTGGCCTGCCCACACCGCATAATATTTGTTTTTGCTCATCATTCATTGTATTTGGGGGCAAATATAGGGAAAAGATGTAGAGACGCGATTAATCGCGTCTCTACTCCCGTCGCGGCTCTGCCGAGCCGCCTCCTGTATTCGTGGAACAAATATAGCGAAAGATGTAGAGACGCGATTAATCGCGTCTCTACTCCCGTCGCGGCTATGCCGGGCCGCCTTCTGTCTTCGTGAAGCAAAGATAGTGAAAGGCGGGGGCAGAGGCAAGGGTGTGGGCTTGCTCACGCACCGGCCATGCGTGGCCGTATGCCGCCGGCAGCAGGGTCGTATGCCATCGTCGTGGCATTGTATGCTACCGCACCCGTGGTCGTATGCCACCGGCAGAAAGGCCGTATCTCATGTCATGCATTGTCCTGTGGCTTGCCATTTTCGACAGCCGGATTATGACGGTTGTGGCGAATAATTATATCTTTACCGCCGTAAAACTGAAATTTATGGATAAGGGCAATGACAATCCGCGCACGTTGCTATTGGTCGATGTGCAGTGGCTCAACGTGCAGGTGGACGGATTTGTGGAATATATGCAGCGGCGCATCGGGCGCAAGCTGGATGACATGGACTTCGTGAGACTGTGTGTCTGTGCGCTCCTCGATGCGGGCATAGAGCGCGCCGACGGGACGGTGGAAGTCGGTCTGCTGGACGACAGCGCCGACGGGAGACTGCATCATGCAGTGCCGGCTGACATGTCGGGCGAGCTTGACGGCTATGCCTATGACACGATGGTGGGACGGATAGCCTTTTCGCTCACGCCGACGCTGGGCCTGTCATCAGTCGCCGACATGTGCATGGACCTTGCCGGGCAGTTGCTGCAAATGAAGGCGTTGCGCCATCTCGTCGTGCTGGCCGATGCCGCGACGTGCCAAGCGGTGGCCGACATGGTGGACAAGGCCGACGAAGCTCCCGTGCTGGTGCGGTTTGCCAACGACGGCCGCGAGACCGTGGACGGGCATAATGTCTGCCAACTGGCCTACCCGCTGCTCAATGCATTCGGCATACGCCCCGAGGAGCTCGACTGACGGGACTGCTAAAGTCGTACAAATTAATTTAATTTCTGCAATAACACGATATTGTAGATTTTATTGTATAGATTTGCATTAACCAAGGAACATTATTAACCAATAATAAGATGAACAGATTAGTTACCAGTTTCTTCGCGGCTGCCATGACGATGATGGCGGCTCCGGCAGTGGCGCAGCAGATGCCGCCCATACCTGTCGATCCAGATGTGCGTATCGGCAAGTTGGACAACGGCTTGACTTACTACATACGCCACAATGATTACAAGAAAGACCGTGCAGATTTCTATATCGCACAAAAGGTGGGCTCGATCCTTGAGGAAGACGATCAGCGCGGATTGGCTCACTTCTTGGAGCACATGTGTTTTAACGGGACTGAACACTTCGAGGGCAACGGCCTTATCTCATACCTTGAGACCATCGGCGTCAAGTTTGGTGCCAACCTCAATGCCTATACGGGAGTCGATGAGACGGTCTACAACATCTCTGACGTGCCGGTGGTCCGCGAGTCTATCGTCGATTCCTGCCTCCTCATCCTCTCGGACTGGGCGGACGGACTGACGCTTGACCCCGAGGAAATCGACAAGGAGCGCGGCGTGATCCATGAGGAGTGGCGCACGAGGTCATCGGCCATGATGCGCATGTATGAGACATCACTGCCCGAGATCTATCAGGGCTGCCGCTACGGATACCGCTTGCCGATAGGCACGATGGAGGTAGTGGACAACTTCCCCTATCAGGCTCTGAGAGATTATTATGAGAAGTGGTACCGCCCGGACCAGCAAGGCATCATCGTCGTGGGCGACATCGATGTAGACAAGGTCGAAGCCAAAATCAAAGAACTCTTCTCACCCATCGAGATGCCCGCAGACCCGGCAGAGAGAATATACTATCCCGTGCCTGACAACATCGAGCCGATCGTGGTGGTAAACAAGGACAAGGAGATGCAGAACTACCAGATCGAGCTCTATCACAAGCACGCTGCCATCCCGGCTGAAGCAAAGACAGATGTCTCATACCTGTTCTACAACTATATGCTCAGCATGGCTGAGGACATGATCAACGCACGTTTCATCGAGCTGACCACCAAGCCCGGGTCGCCGTGCATGTATGCCATGTCTTCGGATGACAACTTTATCCTCGCCAAGACCGCACAGTCCTTCACTACCTATGGCATGAGCGACGCCGCCGGCCTCGACTCGACGATGGCAATGCTCGTGCGTGAGACCGAGCGTGTCCGCCGCCACGGCTTCACTGCGTCAGAATATGACCGCGCGCGCAACGAATATCTCAGCCTGCTCGAAAAGGCCTACAACAACCGTGACAAGCAGGAAAACGAATACTACGTAAAGCAATACCAGCTTAACTTCCTTGACGGTGAGCCCATCCCGAGCATCGAGGATGAGTATAACATGATGAAGCAATACGCCGGCATGATACCCGTCGAGGCTGTCAATCAATTGATGCCGGCACTGATAGCCGACACCAATGTCGTCGTCATCGTCAGCTGCCCGGAGAAGGAGGGCATGCGCATCCCGACCAAGGACGAACTGCTCGGCGTCATCAATGCGACCCTCGCCGAGGACATCGCACCCTACGTAGATAGCACACCGACCGAGCCGCTGATGAGCGAAGAGCAAATGCCCGCCGGCGGCACTATCGTCGATGAGAAGGACGGAGTATTCGGCTCTAAAGTCTTGACGCTGTCCAACGGCATCAAGGTCATCCTCAAGGACACCGACCTCAAAGCCGACGATATCAACATGACCGCCGTCAGCTGGGGCGGACGCTCGCTCGTCGATGACAAAGACCTGCTCGATGCAGACCAGATGGGTATGCTCATCGGTCTCGGCGGTCTCGGCAACTTCAGTATGCTCGACCTCCAGAAAGTCCTCTCGGGCAAGCAGGCAAGTGTGTCGCCTGCGCTTTCGGGATTGACTGAGAGCTTCTCAGGCCACTCGACTGTCAAGGACTTCGAGACCATGCTGCAACTCCTCTATCTGTCATTTGACGACCCGAGGCGCGATGACGAAGTCGTCAAGTCGCAGCTCGACATCCTCAAGTCGGCGTTGGCCAATCAGGAGCTCGACCCCAATGTGGCCTTCTCGGACACCCTGAGCAACATGCTCTATGGCGGCAACCCGCGCTTCCTCGGCTCGCTCAAGGCCGATATGGTGGACAAAATCGACTATGACAACGTGCTTGAAATCTACAAGGACAGGTTTGACAACCCCGGTGACTTCACATTCATCTTCGTGGGCAACCTCGACGGGGCCAATGTGCGCGACCTCATCGCCAAGTACATCGGCGGCCTCAAGACCGACAAGGCACGTGAGAAGTACGACGAGCGCAATGCACTGCAAATCAACAAAGGTCTCGACGAGAAGTCATTCACCCGTGAGATGGAGACTCCCAAGGCGACGGTGCTTGAGTTCTATGTCGGCGACTATGAATATACGCTCAAGCACGACCTTGAGGTCAATATCATCGGCCAGTTGCTCGACATGTGCTACACCGAGTCCATACGCGAGAACATCGGCGGCTCATACGGCGTGGGTGTCTCTGGGACTATGAGCGACTTGCCCAAGGGCGAATTCTATTTCCAAATCTACTTCGACACCGATCCGGCCAAACTTGACACCACTCTCATCGCAGTCAAGGACGGCATAGACAAGTTCATAGCCGAAGGACCCAACGCCGAAGACCTTGCCAAGGTCAAGGAATATATGGTCAAGAAGCACCATGAGGATCTCAAGGAGAACAGCTACTGGATGAATGCCATCTACTCCTACGTCCTGACAGGGCGCGACGATTCGACCGCCTACCTTGAGACACTCGAGAGCATCGATGCCAAGTCGCTCGTCAAGACAGCCAAGGCAGTTTTTGCTGAAAAGAACAAAAAACAGCTCATCATGATGGGTGAATAATCAAAAAGCCCTATATTTGGAAGTGGGTAAGCAACAAAGCTTATCCACTTTTTTATTGCATTGATGATAACTATCGATCTGATCCGGCACCGCTATCTGGAGTATCGGCGCAATCCGCAGTTCTATGGCAACACGTTGGCCAAGGTGATGATGTATTTTGCAGGGCTCATGTTTGCCGGCTACTTACTGTTGTTCGGTTTCATCACCCCGTCGATGTTCGGCGACCTTTTCCCCGCCTACGAGCCGTATCACATCATCGGCAAATGGTTTGCCGTCGTCCTTGCCGTGGACATGGCGGTGCGGTTTATGTACCAGAAGTCACCTTCGTCGGGCATCAAGCCCTATTATCTGCTGCCCATCAACCGTCGCCGTCTGGTCAATCTGCTGATGCTCGGCAATGTCGCTTCGCTCTACAATCTGATGTGGCTGTGCTATGCCGTGCCGTTTGCGGCCATTTCGGTCACCCGTTTCTACGGTTTCGGCGGATTCATGTCATTCGTCTGTGCATTCATGCTTCTGATATTGTTCAACAATCTGCTCTTCATCACGTTCCGTGTGCTCATCAACCGCAGTGTGTGGTTTGTGGTCCTGCCTGTCGTCGTCTATCTGGGGATGATTGTGGCTGTCGCCGTGTCGGATGGCGTGGTCGCGCCTCTGTTTGTCACGCTGGGCGATGAGATGGCCTCCCACGGCTGGATGGTGTCTGCCGCCCTGCTGCCCCTGCTGGCACTGATGTGGCTGGCGGCCTACCGGCTCGTGTCATCCGTACTGAGGCAGGAGCTGGCCGCGACGTCGGCCGTCGAGGGGCGTGCCCGGGTGACAGACTATTCGTTCTTTGACCGCTTCGGTGACGTGGGAGCTTATATGAAGCTCGAGATGAAGATGGTGATGCGCAACAAGAATTGCCGCACACAGTTCATCCTCGGTCTCGTCGTGATAGCCATGTTTGTCGGCCTGCTCTTTGCCGGGGCATACGAGACGACGTTCATGCACTCGTTTGCGCTGGTGTATGTCTTCTCGGTCTTCGGCATCATGATACTGTCGATGACCATGAGCTACGAAGGCAACTATATCGACTGCCTGCTCGTCAGGGAGGTCTCGATACTGACGTTGCTCAAGGCCAAATATTACTTGCAGTGCCTCTTTGCCGTGCTGCCGCTGCTGGCTGTCATCCCCCTGATGGTCGATGGCAGTGTCGCGCCCGGCACGTGTCTGGCGCTCTACCTCTTCACCTGCGGGGCGATATTCCCCCTCGTGCTGCAACTGGCCGTCTACAACAAGCGCTCGGCGTCGCTCAATGAGACGGTCAATGTCAAGTCGAGCAACGTCACTGGCATCAACACACTCATCACGATGGTGGCCCTCTTCGTCCCGTCGCTGCTGCTCACGCTGCTCGATGCACTGCTCGACCAGTTGATGACCAATCTCGTGCTGGCCGTCATGGGGCTGGCCGGCATGATGACCTCCGGCCGCTGGCTGGGCAACATCTATGGACGATTCAATAAAAGGAAATATGAAAACCTCGAGGGCTTCCGGGCCACTCGATAAATCAACGACAGATGGTAGAAGTAACTGACCTCACCAAATCATTCAACGGCACGACCGTGCTGGACATTGACCGCCTCACTATCGCCGATGGTGACTTCGTGGGCTTGCTCGGCAACAACGGGGCCGGCAAGACGACACTCTTCAGACTGATGTTTGACCTGCTCAGACCCGACACCGGCGCTGTCACCATCGACGGTGTAGGCGTGGCGGGCACCGAGCCGTGGAAGGCACATTCGGGTGTCTATCTCGACAGCTCATTCCTCATCGACTATCTGACCCCCGAGGAATTCTTCTATTTCATAGGCAAGACCTACGGCATGTCACGTGCCGATGTCGATGCGAGGCTTGACACTTTCGTGCAGTTCATGAATGGCGAAATCCTCGGCACGCACAAGTTCATACGCGCAATGTCGATGGGCAACAAGCAGAAGACCGGCATCATAGCCGCCATGCTGCACACTCCGCGCCTGCTGGTGCTGGATGAGCCTTTCAACTTCCTCGACCCGTCGTCGCAGATCTGCATCAAGGAGATGCTGGCCGGCTATGCCGCATCGACCGGGGCGACCGTCGTCATCTCGAGCCACAACCTCAACCACACCATCGACGTGTGCACGCGCGTCCTGCTGCTTGAGAAGGGACATATCATCAAGGACCTCCGCCCGGCCGACGACGGCAGCCGCCGCGAGCTGGAGGAATATTTCAACATAAAGGAAAAGAACTATGCGTAGGCACCTCTCAATGCTGGCGGCCGTAGTGTCGCTGCTCATCGCTCTCACATCCTGTCGCTCGGCGGCCCCGTCGGCAGACTATCAGGCGCTGGCCCGCGCCGGAATCCGTCTGGGTGTGGACATCGACTATGATGACGACCGCCTCCTCTATGTCACGGCCGCCGGATGGGTGGGCGTCCCCTATCGTTACGGTGGTGAAAGCAAGAGGGGAGTGGACTGCTCGGGCTTCGTCCGCGCCATCTGCCGCACGGTCTATGGCAAGGAGGTCAGCCGCACGGCCGACGAACAATACAAGTCAGACTGCCGGCGCGTCAGGCGCAGCAAGCTGAGGGAGGGCGACCTCGTCTTCTTCAAGAATGCCCGCCGCTCGCGCAAGGCATCGCACGTAGGCATCTATCTGAAGGACAACAAGTTTATCCACGCATCCAATTCGGGGGTCATCGTCAGCGACCTCGGCGAGCCTTACTATGACAAGACATGGCTCGGCGCGGGACGGCTGAAGTGATGTCAGGCGGACGCCACGGCATCCCACCTTTTTGCCATCGGCATTGTATGCTACGAGCGATGGCATACGGTGCTGTTGCGATGGCATACGGTGTCGATAATTTAGCATTGTATGGTATAATGACTGTCTCTTATACAC
>DWUP01000104.1 GCA_020012075.1 Candidatus Avibacteroides avistercoris | reverse complement strand
ACCCCAAGGTGCAAAACATACGACCCCGTCATGCATGCCTCCCCGCGCCCGGACAAAGCCATGCGAAGCCGGCATTGACCTCACGGCATCATGACACAGCAGACGTCACGGCATAAATGTCGAAGTCCCGGCCAACCTGCGCGGATGACCGGGACTTGATGTCTTTTATGTAAAACAGATGTCAGACAAGCCCTTCTGCCAATGACAGAATCAGCAGTTGGGCCGTAAGGACTCTAAGGAACATTGACAGCGGGTAGACCGTAGCATATCCCACCGACGGTGCATCGCAACTCGTCGAATCATTGGAGAAAGCCAATGCAGGAGGGTTGGTAGTAGCGCCCGAGAGCACGCCAATGAGCGTATAGTAGTTGAGCTTGAAGCAATACCGTCCTATCAGTCCTGCGATCAGGAGCGGCACGATGGTGATTATCGCACCATAGCCTATCCAGATATAGCCTTGCTGCTCGACAATAGTCCTCACGAAACCTTCGCCTGCCTCCAGTCCCACACATGCGAGGAAGATTGAGATGCCTATTTCCCTCAACATCAGATTGGCACTCATCGTCGTGTAGGTGACGAGCTTATACTTGGGACCGAAACGGCTGATAAGGATCGAGACGACCAGAGGTCCGCCCGCGAGACCCAATTTGACAGGCTGCGGGATGCCCGGGATGGCAAACGGGATGCTGCCGAGTATGACACCGAGTGCGATACCCACGAAGATGGTTATCAGATTGGGGGTGTCGAGGCGGCGGAGCGAATTGCCCAGCAGCTTCTCGGTGTGCTTGATACCCTTCTCATCACCTACTATCGTCACACGGTCGCCCATTTGCAGTGTCAGTCCGGGCGTTGCCACCAGATCCACTCCGGCGCGATTGACACGTGTGACACTTATGCCGAATGAGCCGCGCAAATCGAGCTGCTCGAGTTTCTTGCCGTTGAGTTCAGGCTTTGTTATAAGGATTCGCCTTGAGATGAGCTTCGTGCTTTTCCCATCCCACTGGGCATCTACCGTCTTGCCTATGAATGCGATGACGCGCGATGCATCCTTGACTGTCGTCGTGACCTGCAACTCGTCATCGAGATGCAATACTGTCTGCGCATTGACCATCTCCTGATCCATCCCGACATGGTGGATGCGTGAAATCACAATGTTGCGTCCGAGCAGTTCGGCCAGTTCATCTATGGTTTTGCCCTCGAGCGCCTCGTTGCGTACTTGCAACGAAATGCTTATCGCCGAATTGGAATTGTCGCCGCTATTAGCCTGGGCTTTTTCTTCTTCAGCCTTGGGATTGACCCTGAAGATATAGCGCATGGCTATCAGCACCCCAATCATGCCGATGACACCAATGGGGTAAGCGATGGCATAGCCCATCGCAATATCAGAGACATCGGTGAGGCGCATGTCACTGGCTGCCTGCTGTGCCGCACCGAGACCGGGCGTGTTTGTCACGGCACCCGACAGGATGCCGACCATCGTGGTAATCGGCAGTCCTGACACATAGAAGAGAATCACTGTGGCCAGCACTCCGAGACCCACATGTATCATCGCGAGGGCATTGAGCTGCAGACCACCCTTCTTGAAAGCCGAGAAGAAACCGGGTCCCACCTGCAACCCTATCGAATATACGAACAATATCAGACCAAATTCCTTAAGGAAATGTAGCAGATTGCCATTCAGCGTCATTCCGAAATGACTTAGCACAAGACCGGTAAACAATATCCATGTCACTCCCAATGAGACGCCGGCAACTTTGATTTTGCCAAGCATCAAACCGACAGAAATGACTATGGCAAGGATAAAGACCGAGTGGGCGACTCCTCCACCCCATAAATCTCCTGCACCTACAAGCAATTGACTGAAGAATTCCATAAAATAAAAGGTTTAATGGCCGTGGGAATACCCACCATTTTGATATCGCGTGCAAAGATAGGATTTTTAAAGCTATTGACACCAGATAGCTTTTAAATTAACTTAGACATGATTGAGTTGCTGTGCCGCCATTTGCAGACGTGCATATGGCATATCCCCCAAACCCTTGATTCACACCGGCCCGGGGCGGCGGCAGAGCACGTTCACGTCCTTGTGAAGTGGCTCACAGGCCGAGTTTCCGCTTGACAAAATCTTTAATATACTCCTCAGTGCCTTTCATGCCCAGACAGTCAGAGTCGATGCAGAGGTGATAGGTGGCAGCTGCACCCCATGTCTTGGAACTGTAGTAATTGTAATATTCGGCACGGCTCTTGTCGGTCTTGCTGATTAGTTCGCGTGCTTTCTGCTCATTGACTTCGAGTCTCCGGGCTATGCGTTTGACCCTGACTTCGAGTGGCGAGCTGATGAAGACATTGACACACCTATCCATGTCACGCAGCACATAGTCTGCACACCGCCCGATGAAGACACATGACTCCTGCGATGCAAGGTCGCGGATGACATCGCTCTGCACTTTGAACAGCGAGTCGTTGCTCAGGCAATTATGGGTCGGCAGGCAGCCGTCGCTGATGAACGGGAAACGCATGCTAAACAATCCCCCGAACACTTGGGAAGCACGTTCGTCAGCCTTCTCGAAAAACTCCGATCCGAGCCCGCTCTTCTCGGCTGCGAGCGCAATCAGTTCTTTGTCCATATAGCGGATACCGAAATCTTCGGCCAGTATCTTGCCTATTTCCCGGCCACCGCTCCCGAGCTGACGCCCGATATTGATTATTATCTTGTCTGCCATGAGTGATTATAATTTGAGGTCACATCGTTTTGATGTGGTAAATATAATTAATGTAATCCGAAACCGGGCACAGCATCACGACATAATCATCGGATGGAGAAAGTAATTGCATGTATATGCCTTGTGCATGACATTATCACACAGCACGCACGGCAAAGCACTGCCTGCGGATGGCCATAAGCCAGATGAACAGGACAATGCCTTTCAATATGCTCGAAATAGACACCGCCCACCATATACCATCCACCCCAAAGCCCAATGCCACCAGCCCCAAAGCCATCGGGATACGCAAGTAGTTGCCGCAGATGCTTATGACTGCCGGCGGAATCGTACGGCCTATGCCATAGAAAATGCCGTGGGTGGCTATCTCGAGCATCATGAACAGCTGCGAATAGCCGTCGATGCGCAGGAAGTTTCCACCCGAGACATACGCGGCTTCTTCTGGCACAAACACCGAAAACAACTCCTGTCCATAGCACACAAACAGGACCGTGCCGAAGATGCCGAAGAGTGCCGTCATGGCCAGCGTCCGCTTGTAGGCCTTCAGCACACGGTCACCACGGCCCGCGGCATAGTTTTGAGCAGTGAATGCACTCAATGCTGTCGAAAATCCCTCAGAGGTGTTCCATGTGATAGCCTCAATCTGGCCTCCGGTGGTGAACGTCATAAGACCGATATGCCCGCCGTGCAGCGACGCGATGCGGCTGACAAACATGTTGGCAAAAGCAAAGAGCGAATTGAATACAGCCACCGGTGCGCCGATTTTGACCACACGCTTGGTCTCCGCCCTCTGCAGGCGGCAGACGAGTGGAAAGTTGTCAAGCAGCCGGTCCCTGCCACGCATCTGCCACATAAACAGTATGACAACGAGCATCTGAGCCAACACTGTGGCCAGTGCCGCGCCGTCAGTCCCCATGTCAAGCCCGAAGATAAACAGAGGATCGAGCAACATGTTGGCCACAAGCCCCGTGCCACTGATATAAAACGGTATGGTGCTGCGCCCGCAAGCATTATATATACCGGTAAAGGCCGATGCGAGGAAAATGAAAGGGACACCCACCGCGACGATGCGCATATAGCTCACGGCATGGCCGGATATGGATTGCGACAAATGATAGACACCGATGAGAGGCTCGGCAAACAAGACCATCACAAGAGCACAGACCATCGAGACCGCCAACGCCAAAGTGATGTTGTGCGAGGCATAACGCCTTGCCTCGCCGGTCTCACGCTTCCCTATGGCCTGCCCGACGCACACTTCGGCCCCGACCTTGCACAGCAACGAGAACGAAGCTGCCATCCATGTAAACATACCCACCGACCCTACGGCAGCATTCGCCTCACTGCCTATGCGGCCGACCCAGAACATGTCAGTCAGATTGTAGGCCATCTGGATAAAAGATGTCGCCATGATCGGCAGAGCCAGCTTGACCAAGCGGGCCGATATGTTGCCTTCCGTCAGATTTGTAACTCCCCTCATCGCTATCAACGTCGCCACCCAAGGGCTGTTTCGGTTGCAAAAGTAGGTATTTTTATCTTTTTATTATACCTTTGTTCGACTAACCAAAGACATACACCGCACGATGACACGATTAGAGATTGAGGAGAAAGTCGTCAAAATGCTAAAGACAGTCTACGACCCCGAGATACCTGTCGATATCTACGAACTGGGACTGGTCTACAAAATAGACGTGGCAGACGACATGACAGTCAATATCGACATGACACTGACCGCCCCCAATTGCCCGGCAGCAGACTTCATCGTCGAGGATGTCCGACAGAAAGTAGAGTCAATCGACGGTGTAAAAGCCGCCAACATAAGACTGGTCTTCGAGCCGGAATGGGACAAAGACATGATGAGCGACGAAGCAAAACTCGAACTGGGCTTCCTCTGAGCCACTAAACACCGACGACAATGGACAAGATAAGGAAGAAAATCTACTTTCTCTCCGATGCCCACCTCGGTTCATGGGCATTGGAACACCGCCGGACACACGAGCGAAGGCTGGTGAACTTCCTTGACGAAATCAAGCACGAGGCAGCCGCCGTCTATCTGCTCGGCGACATCTTCGACTATTGGTACGAATACAAATATGTCGTGCCCAAAGGCTACACACGCCTGCTGGGCAAGATTTCGGAACTGACAGACCGTGGCATCGAGGTACACTTCTTCACCGGCAACCACGACATCTGGTGCAAGGACTACTTTGTCGAGGAGTGCGGCATGGTCATGCACCGCGAACCGATCACCATCGACCTTTACGGCAAGGAGTTTTATCTGGCGCACGGCGACGGACTGGGCGACGAGTCGCGCAACTTCAAGATGCTGCGCGCCATGTTTCACTCGCACACGTTGCAGACACTATTCTCTGCCATACACCCGAGATGGACTGTCAAGCTCGGCCTCACTTGGGCCAAGCACAGCCGACTCAAGCGCGAGGGAGGCAAAGAGCCCGACTATATGGGCGAGGAGCGCGAACCCCTCATCCGCTACACCAAGGAATATCTCAAGACACACCCCGACATCAACTATTTCATCTACGGCCACAGACACATCATGCTCGACATGATGCTCACGAGGCAGGCGCGCATCATCATCGTGGGCGACTGGATAAAATACTTCTCCTACGCCGTCTTCGACGGCAACGAACTGATCATCGACCAATACGTAGAGGGCGACAAGGAGCGACCGGTGCGCTGACACGCCACCGACAACCACCACCGGTGGGGCGACCGCAGCACATCATGCGCGGCCGCCCCACCCTCTTTATGCCCCGGCACAGGCCTCGCGCCGGCGACGCACGCGACAGACTCCCGCCACGTGATGACACAAAATCCCCACACGCCGCACGCGACTGTGGCAGACACCGCATGAAATCTCTATTCACCGACGGTAAATATATATTCACCGACGTCAAATATATATTCACCGTCGTTAAATATATATTCAACGACGGTGAACATAAAATTCCCCACCGCCTCAAGGCAAATCACACACCGCGCACAAGGCTGTCAGGCGGCATACCGGCGCACTTGTATGCAATGATTTCGCAAGGACCGCCTCACATCCTGCCCGCCTCACCGGTTAATAGCCGCCCCGACATCGGGCATGGTGTCACCTTTTTATTAAATTTGCCACGGCACTCTGCGGACACGCGTCGCAAACATCGCAAGCCGCAGGACTGATGATGCACGTTTATTAATATAATTATGGTAAGACTGTTTCTGATAGGCTATTCCGGGGCGGGCAAGACGACACTCGGGCGGGCTTTCGCCCGCAGCACGGGGCTGGATTTCATAGACCTCGACTGGTACATCGAGCAACGTTTCCACACCGACATCCAGACACTCTTCGCCACACGCGGGGAGGAAGGATTCAGACGGATCGAACACAATCTGCTGCACGAAGTGGGCGAATTTGAGAATGTCGTCATCTCATGCGGCGGCGGCACCCCATGCTATGCCGACAACATCGACTATATGCTGTCGGCAGGTGCTACCATATACCTCAAAGCCAGCGAGGAGACGCTGTTCCGCCGCCTGCGTGTAGCACTCGGGTCGCGCCCCCTGCTGGCCGGCAAGAATGACGACGAGCTGCGGGAAGCCATCAGGCAGGCGTGCGCCGAGAGGCAGCGGTACTATGGCCGTGCCAAATATATGATAGACTCTGACCTGCTGGAAGACAGGGCCGAAATAGCCGGCACCGTGGCAAGGCTCAAAGCCATGCTAAAGGCAGACGGGGTATTGCCCAAGGACGAATGATTTTATTGCACACGATATGAGAAAATTGACAATCATCACAATGCTCTTGCTCACCACGCTGACTGCCGGGGCACAAATCAAACCCGACCGACAGTGGATGGACAACAAGTTCTCGATGTTCATACACTTCGGACTTTACTCCAAACTGGGAGGCGTATGGCAGGGACAACCCGTGCGGCAGGGATACAGTGAGCAGATACAAGCCTTTGCGGGCATCTTCAGCGACTGGTATGCCGCCACCGCCCTCACGTTCAACCCCACGCAGTGGAATCCCGACTCGGTGGTCGCACTGGCCAAGCGCGCCGGTATGCGCTCCATCGTCTTCACTGCCAAGCACCATGACGGCTTCTGCATGTATGAATCACAGTACACAGACTTCGACATCGTCGATGCCACACCCTACCGGCGCGACTTGATGAAAGAACTGTCGGATGCCTGCCGGCGCGGAGGGATGCGCTTCGCCGTTTACTACTCGCTCATCGACTGGCATTTCCCCGAAGCCTACCCTATCTCGAGCCACAATGCCGACCCGCTGACCGAGGAACATTTCGACTACAACATGAAGCAAGTCGAGGAAATCATGACACGCTATGGCCAGATATCTGAATTGTGGTTTGACATGGGGTCACTGACTTGCGAGCAGAGCAAGGCACTCTATGACCTCGTCAATCGCCTGCAACCGTCATGCATGGTGAGTGGCAGGCTCGGCAACAACATGGCCGACTTCGCAGTGCTGGCGGACAATGCCTACCCGGACTATGAGATAGGCGTCCCCTGGCAATCGGCCGCCTCGATGTTTGATGAGACGTGGGGCTACAGATCATGGCAGGAGCGCGGCAGCGTGTCAGACAAAGTG
>DWUP01000103.1 GCA_020012075.1 Candidatus Avibacteroides avistercoris | reverse complement strand
GTCGGCAGCGTCAGATGTGTATAAGAGACAGGAATACGCATCCCTCGGCTTGCCATCTCGCGCTCCGGCCATTACGGTGCAGGAATGTCTCTTCATTTACCGGCAGGTGGTAGTGGATTATAGCGTCTACGCCGTCGATGTCCAGTCCTCTTGCAGCCAGATCTGTGGTAATCATTGTATAGACGCTTTTGCCCTTGAAGCGGCTGAGTGCCTTCTCGCGGTCCATCTGTTCCATTCCTCCGTGGTAAATGACGTGATATATCCTGCTGTCAGACAATATGCTGCTGAGCCGTTCTACGGCATCACGGTAGTTGAGAAACACTATACTTTGCTTGTCGCCAAGGTCATGCAGCAATTTCATCAGAGTGTCGGCTTTGTCTGTCTCCGGTGAATGGACTGTGTGGTAGGTGAGGTGTGGCATGTTGCTGCCATCCCTGTAGTCGATGACATCGGTCTGTCTGTCGAGCTTGATGTATTGTTTGAAATAGTCTGAATAGGTGGCGGAAATGAAAATCTTCTTTCTGAGGTTGTTCAGCTTTTTATATATCGTCTCGATTTGTTCTTTGAAACCCATCTCGAGTGCTTTGTCAAACTCGTCAATGGCGAGGAATGTTATCCTTTCTGGTTTGATGCTTCCGCTATTGATGTGGTCTGTTATGCGTCCCGGTGTCCCTATTATGATGTCATGGTTTTCGGCCAAGGTGTGCCGTTCGTCACTTGCCGGTCTTCCGCCATAGCAGCAAGCTGTCTTCAGGCCGGTCTTTGCTCTTTTGAAAGTATCATGGGTCTGGATAGCGAGTTCGCGTGACGGCACGATGACAAGGCACGAATCATTGGCCGAGAAAGCTTTCAGTAGCTGTATCATATAGGCTACAGTCTTGCCACTTCCGGTGGGTGAGAGCAGAATGAGGTCTTTCTGCGGGTTTTGGTCACGGACTTCGAGTTGCATCGGGCTTAGTTCCTTTATCCCGAGGTTTATTATTATTTGTTTCAGGTCAAGATTCATTTCCTTTGATTGATGTGTATAAAACAAGAAAGGCTGCCGGTCATTGTCGCCTGCAACCCTTCTTTTGTGTCTTTGTGTAGAGGTTTATTTCTTTGAGTCCTCCAAAGATACTTTTCTGAATGCCTTCAAAAGCTTCTCAAGCTCCAGAGATGCTTTTCTTGCCCTCATCCCTGCGGCTTTGTTGCTCTTTTCGACTTGGAGGTCTGCGTTCTCTGCAAAAGCCGTCCATTGCTCTTTCATTTGTTCTACCAATTCTTTCATAACTAACTAAATATTAAAATATGTTCTATTTTCTTCGGTAAAAGTAGATATTTCACCTCAATGTCAATATATGAAAGGCTGAAAAAAAGTTAAAAAGACGGGCGTAGCTATTCTTTTGTCCATTATTGCAGGCTTTTGCCGCTATTTTGCAGTGGTTTATTACGACTTGGGTTTCAAGAATTCATACTCATTAAAAACTCTTCGTTGTTCTTTGTCCGTTCCAGTTTGTCTTTGACGGTATCCATTGCCTCTATGGGTGTCATGTCTGCGAGGAATTTTCTCGCGGCCCACATCCTGCTGAGTGTAAGTTTGTCAAGGAGCAAGTCATCGCGCCGTGTGCTGGATGCTGTCAGATTGACGGCCGGGAATATTCGCTTGTTGGACAGAGAGCGGTCAAGCTGGAGTTCCATGTTTCCCGTACCTTTGAATTCTTCAAATATGACTTCGTCCATTTTTGACCCGGTGTCAATCAGTGCCGTGGCGAGTATTGTGAGCGATCCTCCGTTTTCGATATTTCTTGCTGCGCCGAAAAACCTTTTGGGTTTGTGCAGCGCATTTGCGTCCACGCCACCCGAGAGGACTTTGCCTGATGCCGGTGACACCGTGTTGTAGGCTCTGGCGAGTCTGGTGATGGAATCAAGGAATATGACCACATCGTGTCCGCATTCTACCATTCGTTTGGCTTTTTCGAGGACGATGCCGGCTATCTTGACGTGCCTTTCTGCCGGTTCGTCGAATGTCGATGCGATGACTTCTGCCTTTACGCTGCGTGCCATGTCTGTGACTTCTTCCGGACGTTCGTCGATGAGCAGCATGATCATATACACTTCGGGGTGATTGGTGGCAATTGCGTTGGCGATGTCTTTGAGGAGGATTGTCTTACCGGTTTTGGGTTGTGCCACAATCAGACCTCTCTGTCCCTTGCCTATAGGCGAGAACAGGTCTACGACTCTGACTGACAGGTTGTCTGTGGGGTTGCCTGTGCAGAGTTTGAACTTTTCGTCGGGGAAAAGTGGTGTGAGGTGGTCAAACGGTATTCTGTCTCTCACAAACTCGGGGTCGCGGCCATTTATACTGTCCACTTTGACGAGTGGGAAGAATTTTTCTCCCTCTTTGGGCGGACGGATTGTGCCCGACACGACATCGCCTGTCTTCAAGCCGAACAGTTTGATTTGTGATTGTGAGACGTATATGTCGTCGGGGGACGAAAGGTAATTGTAATCTGAGGACCTGAGGAAGCCATATCCGTCGGGCATTACTTCGAGGACGCCGTTGCCCGGCAGTATGCCGTCGAAGTCATAGGGCGTTTCCTGTGCCGTCTCTTTTTTTTCTTGCCTGTTGTTACGGTTTTGGTGTTGTGGACGGTTGTTGTCCGGGCGTTGTTCCTGCTTTTGTGGCGGGAGTTGCCTATTGTTGAATTTGCCTATCAGTTCTGCCGGGATGTTGCCTTCGTCAGAAGCCAATTCCTCGATGGGGATGAATTCTGTCACGTGTGCCGTTGCCTCGGGCTCTTGTGTTTCGCTTTCGGCCGGCTTGGTCTCTGTGCTTTCTGTCACGACGTCTTCTGCCGGTGCTTGCTCCGGTTCCGGTTTGCTTTTTCTGCCACGTTTCTTGGCCTTTGGTGCATTTGCGGCTTCTTCGTTTGGTTGTTGTACCGGCAGGGTTTCTTCTGCGACGTCTCCGTCGGTGATGTCCTGCGGTTCAGGCTGTGTGCCGGCTTCTTTCGGTTTTACTTCATTGATTTTTTCGGCTTTCCCTTTGTTGGCTGTATATACTTTATTGGCTTCTTTGCGTACGCTGATTCTTGAGCGTTGTCTTTTGCCCTTGTTTTCTTCGTTGGTTTTTTCGCGTGCTTTTTTTATTGCCTCCCTGTCGATTATCTCATATATTAGGTCGTCGTTGTTCTGTGACGGATTTTCCGGGATTTCGAGTTCTTTGGCTATTGCTTTGAGCTCTTCCGGCGACATTGTCTTGAGTTGGTCTATTTTATACATTTTTCTTATGGTTCAACGGCATCGCCTTGGTGGCGGCCTGTTTACGGTTATGATTATTTATTGTTTGTATTTGTTGTCTCGTGTACTATTTTCAGGACATTTCTGGTGGCGGGTGAGACCTTGTACCGTTCGTCTATTCTTTCATCCACGACCCAGATTATGTTTTTGTCGTCTGTGATTACATAGGTCTCGGCTTTTGCCACGGGGTCTTTTTTCAGATCGGTCAGCAGGTCGCTGATATTTTTGCGGCCATGCATCCCGTAGGGTATCATCCAGTCGCCCTTGTGCCATTTTCTGAGTCGCAGTTTCCCGTTGATGTGTCGGCAGTCGATATATGCGGTGTCTTTTTGTGACTTGGCGTTTTGCAATGCTTCTTCTGCCGTGCAATGGCTGAGACGCAGTGTCCCTTGTGCGTAGGCGGTGATGTCTTCGAGTGTGATTGTCCCTTCGTCGCCGGTTTGCCTGCGGCTGATGATGAAGTGTGCTCTGTCACGCGTGACTTGCCAGTCGCCTGCCGTGAATGTCTTGCCGGGTTGTGCGTTGATGGCCCGCATGATGTCTTCTGTCTGCCGTGGGTTGAAGCCCAATGGGTGCAGCATGGTGTGCAGCAGTGTGGTCTGTGCTTTCTCTTTTCTGAGGGCCTCGATGCTTATCCTGTTGCCGTCTTTGATTCTTGCCACTTTTGCCGCCACTGCTTCGTCATATATTATTGCGGCTTCGCGCAGCCGGCCGATGGTCTCGTTGATGGATGTCTTGACCGATGGGTTGATTTGGCGGAGCATGGGGATGATGCCGAGGCGGAATCTGTTGCGGACGAATTGCTCTTCGAGGTTGGTGCTGTCAGTCACATAGTCTTGGCCTGTATGCCCGAGATATGCGATGATTTCGTCACGTCCGGCATCCAGCAGTGGTCTCACTATATGTCTGTTTTTGTAGGGGATGCCTGTCAGTCCGTGCAGTCCGCAGCCCCTCGTCAGGTTGATCAGGAGTGTTTCGACATTGTCATCGGCGTTGTGCGCGACGGCGACGACCGTGCCTTGGCCCGAAGCGATGCACTCGTCAAACCATTGGTAGCGTTGCTCGCGTGCTGCCATCTCTATCGACAGTCTTTTCGCCTGTGCATATCCGGCCGTGTCGAAGTGCTTGACGTGGCACGCGATGCCGAGCCCGGCGCAAAGGCCGGTGACGAATGCCTCGTCACGGTCTGACTCGTCGCCGCGGAGGTGGAAGTTGCAGTGCAGCGCACAGCATTCATAGCCCAAATCGACCAGCACTCTGAGCAGTGAGACAGAGTCTGCTCCGCCGCTCAATGCTACCATGACTGTTGCCCCATAGTCAAACAATGCATGGTCGGTGATGGTCTTTTGAACCTTTGTCTTTAACATAAAAAATCAACAGGAGTCGCTGAAGAGATTTCGTCCCGACATTGGGGGAGGGTGGAAGAAGGGGCTCGAACCCTCGACCTTCGGAACCACAATCCGACGCTCTAACCAACTGAGCTACATCCACCATGTTCGCCTGATGCGGATGCAAAGGTAGCTTTTTTTGTGTTATACCAAAACTTTTGCCACACTTTTTTGTGCGATGCCATGAGGCCGGCGGTAGGCAAAAGACTGCGCTACAACGCTTTATTGCCGTGCTTGAGCCTTGTCTGTTGCCATGCCGCCACTTGTGGCCGGTGGCGCGGCGGGCAGGGGTGGCACACCGGGGTCTGATGATTTGTCATTTGGCATACAATGATTCATGCATTGGCATACGATGATTTGCCATTTGGCATACGATGTTTTGCCCCGCAGCATACGATGTCCCCGGACTATGGCTGCCGAACGGAAAACATTGACTACATTTGTCACAGTTCTATCCCGGTGCAGACCACCGGCAAATATCAGATGACTATGGCAGACAATGACTGGAAACGACGGCTTAACATAGTGTATTCGACCAATCCCGACTTCGTCTATGATACCGGCGGGGTGGACGAACCCGAGACTGTCGCACCTGCGCAGCAACGCTTGACCGTGTCGCTGGACAACCGCAACCGAGGCGGCAAGACCGTGACACTCGTCACAGGTTTCGTCGGCACAGAGGCCGACCTCAAGGAGCTGTGCAGGCTGCTGAAAAACAAGTGCGGCGTCGGGGGCAGTGCCAAAGATGGTGAGATAATCATCCAAGGGAAGCTGAAGGAGAAAGTCTCCGCTCTCTTGGTGCAGGCGGGATATGCCAAGACCAAGGTGAAATGAATCATACCAATATATAATATACAATCATGGCGATTAACAGGATTAACGAATTGTTTGGCATCACACGCCCCATCATATCCGGCGGGATGGTGTGGTGCAGTGGCTGGAGGCTCGCGGCGGCAGTGAGCAGTGCAGGCGGGCTCGGGCTCATAGGTGCCGGGTCGATGCATCCAGAGACATTGCGCGAGCATATCGCCAAGTGCCGCGCTGCACTCGGCGGCAAGCCATTCGGGGTGAATGTCCCCCTCATGTATCCACAGATAGACGAAGTGATGGATATCATAGTCAGCGAGGGAGTCAGGATAGTCTTCACCTCGGCCGGCAACCCTAAGACGTGGACAAAGCACCTTCAGGAGCACGGCATCAAGGTCGCCCACGTCATAGCTTCCACCAAGTTTGCCCGCAAGTGCGACGAGGCCGGTGTGGACGCCATTGTCGCCGAGGGTTTCGAGGCCGGCGGACATAACGGCAAGGAAGAGACGACCACCATGTGTCTTATCCCGGCTATCCGCAGGGTGACCGACAGGCCGCTCATCGCTGCCGGAGGCATCGCGAGCGGTGCGGCCATGCTGGCATCCTTCGCGCTTGGTGCCGAGGGTGTGCAGGTGGGCACACGCTTTGCCCTCACGGCCGAAAGCTCGGCTCATGAGGCGTTCAAACAGCATTGCCTCGGTCTCGGCGAAGGCGACACGCGCCTGTTGCTGAAGAAAGTGTCACCCACGCGCCTTGCCAAGGGGCACTTCATGACCCAAGTGGAGGAAGCCGAGGATGCGGGGGCTACGGCCGAACAACTCAAAGATCTGCTCGGCAAGGGACGTGCCAAGCGTGGCATCTTCGAGGGAGACCTTGAGCAAGGGGAACTCGAAATAGGCCAGGCAGCCGCGATGATTGACCACATCGAGACCGCGGCCGAAGTCGTCGAGGACATGGTGGGCGAATACAACCGTCTGCTCAATGGCCTTGACCGCACAAACTTCTGAAGCACCGCCCGCCGGTGACGGATAAAATGAAGGGTGGCAAGTGCCACCCTTCATTTCAATTCTATCTTTTCGCAGTTGGGGAAGCCGGATTTTATCACCGAATTATAATATGCCACCTTGTCGGGCTGTGCGGTGCGCTCGACGAGATACATCTCTACGAGCGGATATTTGACCTTTATATGCCCGGACAGCGACTCTGCCGTCGGGTAGGGGTCGAGCTTTGCATATTCTTCGTAGGTATAATCGAGGAATACCGTGTTGCGTGTTATCCCGCGGTTGTCCAGCAAATAGCCGTCAATGAGCTTTGTCGGCTTGCGATAGGCAGTGCCGTCATAGATGTCTGTCGGTGCGGGGTAGGACAGGATGACCGTCCTCGCCGCGTCCATCGTGACGGGCACGAGGTCGTCATAATCGCCGTCAGTCTTATAGATGACAGCCCTCGGTAGTTTCGAGTCGAGATAGTTGCCCATGAAACGATGACTGCCGTCGCTTGTCTCTACCAGTCCGGCCTGTTGCGGGGCAGTGCGGTTGCCTGCGCATGAAGCTAAGGTCAGTGCCAATGCAAATGCCATAAAAATGATTTTCATAAGATGTCACAGTTTGAGATATAGGCCAAAGGTAGTCCAAATATGCGTAATAACCTCGCATCATGAATCATGAAACGCCGAAAAATCTCTCGCTCCGGCCCGGTGACGATGTGTGAAAGGGGATGGTGTAATCTGTGTTGCGGCTGACGGCGTTCCGCCATCGAGTGCTCGAAGCGGGACTCGAACCCGCACAGCTGCAATAGCCAAGGGATTTTAAGTCCCTCGTGTCTACCATTCCACCATTCGAGCGGTCCACGCATAAGCGGTCTGCGGATCAGTCAGTCCCTTGGCCGAGGCCGCAGGACAATGTTTCAGGATTTGTTTGTCCGCATCAATCTCAAGGATATGTGCCCAGAACAGGACTCGAACCTGCATGCCTTTCGACACACGCACCTGAAACGTGCGCGTCTACCATTCCGCCACCTGGGCAATTTGAGCGGAAAACGAGACTCGAACTCGCGACCCCAACCTTGGCAAGGTTGTGCTCTACCAACTGAGCTATTTCCGCCTATTGTCATGTTGTCTGTGGATTAGCGGTCTGTCGCCAGACCTCATTCCACACAACAAACTTTTCAATTTCAAATATCTCCGCTGCCAATCATCGAGCGGAAAACGAGACTCGAACTCGCGACCCCAACCTTGGCAAGGTTGTGCTCTACCA
>DWUP01000102.1 GCA_020012075.1 Candidatus Avibacteroides avistercoris | reverse complement strand
GGCACACACCGTCGGCCTCACCCCATCGCTGCGGGCAGTCCCACACGTCGAGCCACCGGGGGAAAGCCTCTTCGCCCTCGCCGCGCAAGGCGCAATCGACGAACGGATTGGCAGCGAGCAGGCGGCGGTTGTCGCCGAGGCATTCGGGACCGCCGATGATGATGACCGCCGACGGCATGAGCGCCCTGCACCGTGCGAGGATGTCCATCAGCTTGTCGCAGGTGAAGAGCCAGCAGCTCGCCGCGATTATGTCGGGGTGTGTGCCGGCTGCCCGGGCGACTATGCGTGTGGTGTCGTCGTTGATGGTGCAGGTGAGTTTCAGCCATTCGAAGCGGGTGTCGCCTGCCATCTGGGCATGGATGGCAGGCAGGGCGAGCGACGAATGGGCATACGAACTGTTGAGGTCTATCCAGAGAATACGGGTCATAGTGTGCCATGCCGGGAGGAATGTCGCCCGGCGTTGCAAAAGTATTCACTTCTGAGTCAATATTCGCAGTCCTGCGTGCAAAAGCCCTGCCGTAACGTCAAAAACATGGCAGGCTTATATTGTTTTATGCAGACAGATGGTTATCTTTGCCCGCATCATACGTTGCAAATCCCGAATCGGAAGAGAGAATAATAACTTACAAAAATTATAATTATGAGAAAATTAACATTGGCTTTGGCCTTATTCATGGTGGGCATCGCTGTGTGCAGTGCCCAACTCCCATCGGTGAAGTTACGCAATATCGAGGGCAAGACAGTCGATACCGGCGAGTTGAACAATGATGGCAAACCGTTTGTCATCAGCTTCTTCGCTTCGTGGTGCAAGCCGTGCCTGCGTGAATTGAAGGCCATCCACGAGGTCTATCCCGACTGGCAGGACGAGACAGGGGTCAAAGTGGTCGCCGTCTCGATCGACGAGGGGCAGAACTCCAGCAAGGTAAAACCCATGGTCGATGCCGAAGGGTGGGAATATGAAGTCCTGCTCGACCCCAACAGCGACTTCAAGCGTGCGCTCAACATACAGATGATACCGGCCGTGTTCCTCATCGACGGCAATGGCAAGATCGTCTCCAAGCATACATCCTACAAGGATGGTGACGAGCTGAACCTCTATGAGGAAATCAAGGCTCTCGTGAAGTAAGTCGCTGATCAATACAACTGTTACACGACTGATGAAGAAGTTTGATTACCGTGTGCTCGGGGTGACGGCAGTGCTGTTCTCTTCGGCTCTTGTCATGGCGCAGGAGGAAGAGGGCAAGGGATTTACCATCTCGGGCAGCTTGCAGACTGACATATTGTTTCCCGAGGAGGATGAAGCCATCGGGACAGGGACTTACAACGATGACTGCCTCAGCAACACCTATCTCGACCTCAACCTGCGCAGCAAGTATGTGGATGCCGGTGCGAGAGTGGAATACATGAAGTCTCCAATGCCCGGTTTCGAGTCGGGTTTTGCGGGACAAGGCTTGCCACACTTCTACCTGACGGGCAAGTACAAAGGGGCGGAACTGACCGTCGGAGACTTCTATGAACAGTTTGGCAGCGGCCTCGTGCTGCGCACCTACGAGGAGCGCAGTCTCGGCATCGACAATTCCATCCGTGGCGGCCGTCTGAAGTTCCAGCCCTACAAAGGCATCAGGGTGAGGATGCTCGGCGGCAACCAGCGTTACTACTGGGAGCGCAGCGAGGGCTATGTCTACGGAGCGGATGTCGAGCTGAGCATCGACCAGTGGTCAAGGCGGATGCAGGACAACGCATGGTTTCTGACATTGGGCGGATCGTATGTCGGCAAGTTTGAAAAAGCCGACGACGACCGCATTTTCCCCAACCCGACCGACATGTCGCAGATTCTCAATCTGCCCGAGAAGGTCAATTCATTCGACGTCCGCGCCAATTTGCAGAAGGGCAATTACAGCTTCCTAGCCGAATATGCGATGAAGAGCTATGACCCATCGGCGGAGAACGGATATATATATAAGAAAGGTAGCGCATTGCTCCTCTCAGGATCCTACTCCAAGCGCGGCATGAGTCTTTTGCTGCAAGCCAAGAGAAGCGATGACATGCAGTACCGCTCGCAGCGCTCGGTGACTGGCACGGCACTCAGCATCAACAACCTGCCTGCTTTCGCCTACCAGCACACCTACGCGCTGGCCGCACTCTATCCCTACGCTACACAACCCGACGGCGAATGGGCTTATCAGGCCGAACTGCGCTACAACTTCAAGCGCGGCACGGCTCTCGGCGGCAAGTATGGCACTGACATCAGGCTCAACTTCTCGCACGTGCGCTCCATAGGCCGCACCCCGCTCCTCAACCCGTGGGGACAGACGATGGGAGCCGACGGCTATAAGTCTGACTTCTTCAAGCAGGGAGACCTCTACTATCAGGATCTGCACATCGACATTGCCAAAAAATTCAACAAGTCATTCAAGGGCAACTTGATGTATATGTGGCAGAAATACAATCAGGAAGTGGTCGAAGGACACGCCGTCAATGGCACTATCGTCAATTCGCACATCTTCGTGGCCGAAGGCAAGTACACCATCAACCGCCGCCTGACGCTGCGCATGGAGTTGCAGTACCTGCACACCAAGCAGGACGAGGGCGACTGGGGCTATGCCTTGGCAGAGTTCACCGTGTTGCCCTACCTGATGTTTACGGTGTCAGACATGTACAACTTCGGG
>DWUP01000101.1 GCA_020012075.1 Candidatus Avibacteroides avistercoris | reverse complement strand
GTGTGTGCGCTGTGCCGTCGGGGGCTGTCACGGTGAAGTCGCCCGTCACGCGGAACCATTGTTGCGGGACGAAGGCGTTGATTTCCCTCTCGCGGTCTACGATGAGCCTCACTGCCACCGACTGCACGCGTCCTGCCGACAGTGCGGGCTTGACTTTGCGCCAGAGCACGGGCGACAGCTCGAAGCCCACGATGCGGTCGAGCACGCGGCGTGCCTGCTGTGCATTGACGAGGTTGATATCGATGTCGCGCGGTGTCTCGATGGCGTGCAGGATGGCGCTCTTGGTGATTTCGTGGAAGACGATGCGGCGCGTGTGTGCCGCGTCGAGCCCGAGGACCTGCGCCAGATGCCACGAGATGGCTTCTCCCTCGCGGTCTTCATCGGATGCGAGCCACACGGTCTCGGCCTTGGCTGCTTCGCCCTTGAGCTCGGCGACGAGCTTGCGCTTGTCGGCGGGCACTTCATAGTCGGGCGTGAAGCCGTGCGTGACGTCTATGCTGAAGTCTTTCTTTTTCAGGTCTCTGATGTGTCCATAGCTCGACATTACTTTGTAATCCTTGCCGAGGAATTTCTCGATGGTCTTGGCCTTGGCGGGTGACTCGACGATGACGAGATTTTTCTGCATACGCTGGTTTTGTCAAAATGATTTAAATGCCTAAGCCTTATGCCTCATCCGGTGTGGCTTGGCGGCACAAATGTATGCAAAAAAAACTATCCCTGCCAATTTAGTGTGCAATGTGCGACATTTGACGGCACCGTATGCCGTCGCGGCGGGGTGCGGTGCCATGGGGTGTGGCCCGGTGTGCCGTGTGCCGCGGGGTGCGGTGCTGCGCCGCGCGGGGCGGTGTGTGGGCCGCGGTGTGCCGCCGTAAGGGTGATTATTGCTACCTTTGCGGCAATGTTAGATAAAAGACTGTCAGGTTTATGGAAATCATCAGATTCGTCAAGCGGTGGATACTGCCCTGCGCCATGGTGCTGGGGGCGTGCGTCTACCTGCTCTTCAGCCGTGTGCGCCCTCTGGAGCCTGTGGGCGATGCCGTCGGGCCGGTGCTGCTCGAAGCGATGCCGGTGCTCATCTTCGCCATGCTCTACGTCACGTTCTGCAAGATACGCCTGCATGACCTGCGCCTCTCGCCGTGGCACATCTGGCTGCAGGTCATCCGTGTGGCCGTGGCCGGGCTGCTGGTGCTCGCCATGTCGCGTCTGGGCGCGCAGCCGAGGCTGGTGTGCGAGGGCGTCTTCGTCTGTGTCATGTGCCCCACTGCCGCCGCGGCCGCGGTCATCACCGAGAAACTGGGCGGCAGCATAGCGTCGATGACCGTCTATACGCTGCTCGACAACGGGCTGACGGCATTGCTCATCCCGCTGCTCTTCCCCCTCGTCGAGCAGGGGGCTGACATCACGTTTGCCACCTCGTTTGCCGTCATCCTCGAGAAGGTGGCCCTCGTGCTCATACTTCCCTTCCTTGCGGCCATGGCCACGCGCCGCTGGCTGCCGTCGCTGGCCGCGCGCATCAAGGGGGCCAAGAGCCTCGCCTTCTATATCTGGGCTTTCAACCTGTCGATCGTCATGGGCATGACCATGCACAACATCCTCACCGCGCGTGTCCACGGGCTGACCCTCGCCATGCTCATCATGCTGCCGCTGGCGGTGACGCTGGGTCTCTTCGCCATCGGCAAGGGCACCGGGCGGCACTATGGCGACAGCATCAGTGCGGGGCAGGCCATGGGGCAGAAGAACACCATCGTCGGCATCTGGCTGACCGTGACCTACCTCAACCCCACGGCGGCCATCGCTCCGTGTGCCTATGTCGTGTGGCAGAACTGCCTCAATGCATGGCAGCTGTGGTGCAAGGAGCGCTACGGGCGGCTGCTGTGGTGAGGCGGGCGGCTGAGCGGGAGTGTCACGGCCTCGGCAGGGGGATGCATCGTGACACGGCGGCGCGTGCTCCCTTGAGCATGGCCGTGAGGTGTGTGCGGGCGGTGGGGCGCAGTGATGCCGTGGCGCGTGCGAGTGCGGCTGCGAAGTCGTCCTGTGTCCAGCCGGGGCGGTAGGCCATGACGCGGCGTGTGAGGCGTGCGGCTGCGTCGTCGAGGCCGTGGGCGAGGCTGAATGCCACTTCGGCGAGGGCGAAGCGTGTGTGTGCGTCGCGGATGATTTCGCGCACGGCATCCTGCCCGGGGGGCAGGTGGTCGATGAGCCGCTCGCGGACGTCGAGGGCCATGCCCAGCTTCTTCTCGCGGTCGGTCTTGTCCCTCAGGCTCCAGATGCCGCTGCCGTGCTGGCGGTAGATGCCCATGGGGCGGCTGAAGTAGCGGATGTTGCCGTGGCAGGCATTGAGGATGTGCATGGCATAGTCGCATGACTTGATCTCGGCCATCCAGCCGGGCAGGACGGGGAGATTCTCGCGGCGGTAGATGACTGAGCTGTTGGTGATGTAATTGCTGCGTGCAAGGTCCTCGACGGTCGTGATGCTGCGCTGCCCGCCGTTGGAGAGGCTCTTCGAACGGTCGTATTCATAGTAGTTGATCACCCTGTGGAATGCCACGGCACATTCGCTGTGGGCGTCCATATAGTCCACCATAGTCTGCAGTTTGTGGCGGTCAAACCAGTAGTCGTCGCCGTCGCAGATGGCCACATACTCGGTGTCGCAGTGGCTGTAGGCTGACATGAAGTTGGCTTGCAGGCCGAGGTTGTGCCCGTTGTGCAGCACGGTGATGATGCCGGGATAGCGTGCCTGCCATTGGCGTGCCGCAGCCAGCGTGCCGTCGGTGCTGTTGTCCTCGGCGATGATGAGCCGTATGCCGAAGTCCGCTTTCTGTCCGACCACTCCTGCTATG
>DWUP01000100.1 GCA_020012075.1 Candidatus Avibacteroides avistercoris | reverse complement strand
GCCCATGTGCTCTATGGCTTCGCCACGCGTGAGGAGCGTGAGTTGTTCCTGTTGCTCGTCACCGTGCCGGGCATCGGGGGCAATACGGCGCGGATGATCCTCTCGTCGCTCTCGCCCGACGAGCTGGTGGCGGTCATCACTGCCGGCAACGAGGCCGCACTAAAGGCTGTCAAGGGCATAGGACTCAAGACGGCGCAGCGCATCATCGTCGATCTCAAGGACAAGGTCGGGGCCATCGGTGCCGTACCAGCCTCGCATCTCAGTCAGGCCAATGCCGCCGGCGAAGCGGCCGAAGAGGCCGTCACGGCCCTCACCATGCTCGGCTTTGCCGCACAGCCGTCGCGCAAGGCCGTGTCGTCGATTGTCGCCGAGTCGCCGGGACTGCCGGTCGAGGCTATTATCAAACAGGCGCTCAAACGCCTCTGAACCCAACGGGATTGCCAGCCGATGCGTCGTCACTCAACCTACATATTGGCTTTGCTCATCGTCATCACGGCCTGTATATGGACCGGGGGCGGGGTGGCACATGCCCGCACGCTGGCACTGGCTGCGGCGGCGATGGCCGAGGGCGACTCGGTCAAGCCGCGCTACTCGGTGCGCAAGACCTACCCCGAGACATTCCTCGACCTGCAGCCCGCGGCGGTGGACCTCAAGAACCCCGAGGGGCTCGTGACCGAGGTAGAATATGACGAAAAGGCCAATATCTACAAAGTCACCACCAAGGTCGGCTCGCTGGTGCTCGGCGTGCCGCTCTATCTCACGCCCGAGGAATACTCAGACTGGTCGTTGCGACGCTCGATGGAGGCCTACTACAAGGACAAGAATGACGAGCTGCTCGAGGGCGACAAGCACAACTTCGACCTCATGGACATGAAGTTTGACCTCGGCCCGGCAGAGAAGATATTCGGCCCGGGTGGCGTGCAGATCAAGACGCAGGGCAGTGCCGAGCTCAAATTCGGCATGCGCTACCGCAACACCGACAACCCCACGCAGAGCGAGGCTACGCGCAAGAACTGGGGATTCGACTTCGACGAGAAGATAAACATCAACGTCAATGGCAAGGTGGGCGACAAGATCGACATGAACCTCAACTACAACACCGACGCGACATTCGACTTCGACACCAAGCAGATAAAACTGAAATACGAGGGCAAGGAGGACGAAATCATCCAGCTCCTCGAGGCCGGCAATGTCAGCATGCCGACCAACAGCTCGCTCATCCGTGGCGCGACGTCGCTCTTCGGCATCCGCACCGACCTGCAATTCGGCAAACTCAAACTGCAGGCGGTCGTCTCGCAGCAGGAGTCAGAGTCGAAGACCGTGACCAGCAAGGGAGGCGGGCAGACCACCGAGTTTGAGCTGACGGTGGACGAGTATGAGGAGAACCGCCACTTCTTCCTCGGCCACTTCTTCCGCGACAATTATGACAAGAACATGTCACAGTTGCCCAACATCGTGTCGGGCATTTCAATCACCCGCATCGAGGTGTGGATCACCAACAAGCGCGGCAACTATGACAACCCCCGCAACATCCTGGCCTTTGCCGACCTCGGCGAGCGCGACCACATAGGCAATCCCGCATGGCAGCCCGTGGGGGTGAGCGACGTGACGAGCAACAATGCCAACACTCTCTACTCACAGATGGTCTCGACCTATTCGGCCATCAGGAGCATCGATGCCGCCGTGCCGACGCTGTCGGCCATACCCGGCTTCGAGGGGGGCGTGGACTATGAGAAAATCGAGAGCGCCCGGCTGCTGACATCATCAGAGTATACGCTCAACTCGTCACTCGGCTACATCTCGCTCCGCACCAAGCTACAGGCCGACGAAGTGCTGGCAGTGGCCTACGAATATACCTACCGCGGCCAACGCTATCAGGTCGGCGAATTCTCGTCGGACATCAAGGACAATGACCAGACACTCTTCCTCAAGCTGCTCAAGAGCACGTCCAACAGCCCCGGGACGACCAACTGGGACTTGATGATGAAAAACGTCTATTCGCTCAATGCCTATCAGGTGCAGAGCGAGGATTTCCGCCTCGACATCCTCTACCAGAGCGACACGACGGGCACCTATATCAACTATGTGCCCGAGGGCCGCATCAACAGGCAGATATTGCTCCGCGTGCTGGGCCTCGACCGTCTCGACAACCAGAACCAGCCCAACCCCAACGGCTTCTTTGACTACGTCGAGGGCTATACCGTCATCTCGCAGACGGGACAGGTCATATTCCCCGTCGTCGAGCCTTTCGGCAGCTATCTGCGCTCGCAGTTCCAGAACGATGCCATCGCCGACAAATATGTATTCCAAGAACTGTATGACTCGACCAAGACTGTGGCGCAGCAGATAGCCGAGAAGAACAAGTTCATCCTGCGCGGCGAATACAAGTCGTCGTCGGGGGCTGAAATCAATCTCGGCGCGATGAACGTCCCCCAAGGGTCGGTGGTCGTCACCGCGGGAGGCGTGACACTGACCGAAAACGTCGATTACACCGTCGATTACACCATGGGTATCGTCACGATACTCAATCAGAGCATCCTCGATGCAGGGACGCCCATCAGCGTCAATTGCGAGAGCAACTCGACTTTCTCCATGCAGCGCAAGACGATGGTGGGACTCAACTTCACCTACGACTTCACCAAGGACTTCCAGCTCGGCGGCACCATCATGCACATGAGCGAGAAACCCCTGACCACCAAGGTGAACATGGGCGACGAACCCATATCAAACACCCTCTGGGGAATGAACCTCGCGTGGAAAAACGAAAACCAATTCCTCACCAACCTCGTCTCGTGGCTGCCCGGTGTCAGCCCCACCACAAAATCGACAATCGACCTGACGGCCGAGTTCGCCCAGCTCATCCCCGGCAAGGTCAAGGGCCTGCAGGACAACGCATCCTACATCGACGACTTCGAGTCCACACAGATAGGCATCGACATACGCCAGCCGTCCTACTGGATGCTGGCCAGCGTGCCGCAGACTTCGGCATTCCCCGAGGCCACACTCAGCAATGACACCGACTACGGGCGCAACCGTGCACTCATGTCATGGTATTTCATCGACCCGATGATGGTGCGGCAGAACTCGTCTATCCAGCCCGCGCATCTGCGCAATGACCTCGACCAGCTGTCCAACCATTATGTCCGCGAGGTCTATGAGGAGGAGGTCTTCCCCAATCGCGAGACTTCTGTCGGCGAGGCCTCGACCCGCTCGATACTCAACGTGGCCTACTATCCCGACGAGCGCGGCCCGTACAACCTCGACACCGACCTCAATGCCGAAGGCAAGCTCAACAATCCCGCGCAGCGCTTCGGTGCGATGATGCGCAAGCTCGACATGACAGACTTCGAGACATCCAACATCGAGTACATCGAGTTCTGGATGCTCGACCCGTTCATCTATGCCGACGAGGCTTCGGGCCGTGTGGGCGGCGACCTCTATATCAACCTCGGTGACATCTCTGAGGATATCCTCAAGGATGGCAAGAAATTCTTCGAAAACGGGATGCCCGCCGACGGCGACCTCTCGCGCACCGAGGAGACCGTCTGGGGACGCGTGCCGACAGACCGCAGCATAGTCTATGCCTTCGACAACACTTCGGGCGCGAGGGCCAGACAAGACGTGGGGCTGAACGGCTTGAATTCTGACGAAGAGCGCAGTTTCTCCACCTATTCCGACTATCTCAACCGCGTGCAGGCGATAGTGTCGCCGACGGCATTCGAGCAGTTCAACGCCGACCCGGCGGGTGACAACTACCATTACTACCGCGGGTCGGACTATGACGCTCAGGAGTTGGGCATCCTCGACCGTTACAAGTATTACACCGGCACCGAGGGCAACTCGACAGCGTCAGAGGACTCGCCCGAGAGCTATGACATCTCGGCCAAGAGTATGCCTGATGTCGAGGATATCAATCAGGACAACACGCTCAACGAGTTTGAGAAATATTTCCAGTACCGCATCGAGCTTACGCCCGAGAAGATGCGTGTGGGCGAAAACTATATCTCCAACATCCGCACGGCCAATGTCCGCCTGCGCAATGGCAGCAACGAAGAGGTCAATTGGTATCAGTTCAAGATACCTTTGCGCGAGGGCACTCCCGTAGGCAACATAAGCGACTTCAAGTCCGTCCGTTTCATCCGCCTCTATCTGACCAATTTCGAGCAGCCCGTGGTCCTTCGTTTCGCCACGTTTGAACTGGTGCGGGGCGAGTGGCGCACCTACGAGCAGGAGTTGTCGGGCAACACTGCGTCCGAGCAGCTCACTTCTGCCACCATCGAAGTCTCGGCCGTCAATATAGAAGAAAACTCCGAGAAGTCACCCGTAAACTATGTCCTGCCCCCCGGCATCTCGCGTGTCATCGACCCGGGCCAGCCGCAGCTGCGTCAGGACAACGAGCAGGCCATGAGCCTCAAGGTGACCGACCTCCAGCCCGGCGACGCGCGTGCCGTCTACAAGAATACAGGCATGGACCTGCGCCGTTACAAGCGGCTGCAGATGTTCCTCCACGCCGAGGCGTTTGTCGATGACGAGACGGATTTGCAGGATGGCCAGATCTCGGCCTTCATACGCCTCGGGTCGGACTATCGCAACAATTACTACGAATATGAAGTCCCGCTGGATGTCACCCCGCCGGGCTACTATGACAACAATACCTCAGAGGGACGCCTTGCTGTGTGGCCTGCCGACAACATGCTCGACATTGCCCTTGACATATTCACCGACCTGAAGAAGGAACGCAACGCCGCCAAAAACGCCGGCGACCCCAATGCGGCTTACAACAGAGTGTATTACACCTATGACCCTGACAAGCCGGCCAACAAGGTCAGCATCATCGGCAACCCATCGCTCTCAGAAGTCAAGACCATCATGATAGGCGTGCGCAACAACAGCCGCGCGCGCAAGTCGGCCGAGGTGTGGGTCAATGAATTGAGGCTCACCGAATTCAACGACGACGGCGGATGGGCAGCACAGGGCAACCTCAATGTCAAGCTCTCTGACCTCGGGCAAATCTCCATGGCCGGGCATATAGAGACCGCAGGATTCGGCGGACTCGACCAGAGCGTCAGCGAGAGGCGGCTCGATGACTATAAGCAATACAGCATCACGGCCAACATCGAGCTCGGCAAGCTCCTGCCCGAGAAAGTCAAGCTCTCGGCACCGCTCTATTACTCGGTGTCAAAGGAAATCACCACGCCCAAGTACAACCCCTTCGATCAGGACATGCTGATGTCAGACGTCTATGACACCTACACCGACAAGCACCAGATAGACTCCATAAAGGATGTGGTCAATGAGAGGGTCACTTACAAAAACTTCAGCATCTCAAACCTCCGCTTCGACATCACGAGCAAAGTGCCCATGCCCTACGACCCCTCGAATTTCACCTTCGGCTATTCGTCCACGCGCAAGCTCAACCAAGGCAACACGACACAGTGGGAGAAAGACAACACGTGGCAGGCTAACTTCGGCTACAACTATGCCTCGGCAGTCAAGCCGTGGGAGCCGTTCAAACAGATAAAGAGCAAGAGCAAGTGGGTCAAGTTCATCAAGGAATTCGGGCTCAACTATGTGCCGCAGAACCTGTCGTTCAACACCGACATGACAAGGCATTACTATGAGTTGCAGTTGCGCGATGTAGAGAACACCTACGGCGGCGATGCCACCATCCCGCTGTCATTCTCCAAGGACTTCCTGTGGAACCGCGAGTTTGCCTTGCGCTGGGACCTCACCAAGAACCTGCGCATGAACTTCACCTCGGCGACCAATGCCGAAGTCGAGGAGCCATACGGCCCGGTAAACAAGGACCTTTATCCCGACGAATACGAATTCTGGAAAGATTCGGTCAAGATGAGCCTCGCCGACCTCGGACGGCCGATGGACTACAACCAGACTTTCACGGCCAGCTACAAGCTGCCGTTTGACAAGATACCCCTCTTCGACTGGCTGACGGGCGATGCCAAATATTCCGCTTCCTACAGCTGGGAGCGCGGGGCAGAGCTGACCGACGGCTCGTCGATGGGCAACATCATCGACAACCAGCGCACGCTCGACATCAATGGCAAGGCCAACCTCGAAGCACTCTACAACAAGTCGCCGTGGCTCAAGGCTGTCAATAAGAAGTTCTCGGGCTCGTCATCCTCGCGCCAGCGCACCACGGCAAAGGGGAAGAAGAAGGACAAGAAAGAGAAAGACCTCGTCAAGGTGCTCCGGCTGCCCGGCGACACGTCAATCAAGATCACGCACAACTTCGAGAGCCGCAAGGTGCGCGTCTCGGCCATCGACACGGCCGGACACCGCTATCCGTTGAAGTACAAGGTGGTGAACAAGAATACCATCCGCCTCACATTCGCCGACAGTGCCAACATCAAGCTGACCATCAAGCCCGGGCCCAAGCTCGAGGACCAGAAGTGGTACAAGGTCATGCAGTGCGTCACACGCTTTGCCATGATGGTGCGCAACGTCAGCGTGACCTATCGCAACACCTATGCCATGACCCTCCCCGGCTATATGCCCGAGGTGGGCGACATGCTGGGGCAGAAGAAGACGGGCGGCGTCATGGCACCCGGCCTTGCCTTCGCCTTTGGCATGACGGGCGACAGCTTCATCGAGGAGGCTGCCGACAAGGGATGGCTGATGAACAGCGACTCGATCGTCACGCCCGCCACGACCAATGCCATGGAGGACCTCCAGCTGCGTGCCTCGCTCGAGCCGGTGCGCGACCTCAAGATCGAGCTGACTGCCAGCCGCACGGTCAATCGTTCGCGGTCGATACAGTTCATGTTCGACGGGATGCCCACGACCCAGTCGGGCAACTTCCAGATGACGACCATCGCCATCGGCTCGGCATTCGAGCGCTCCAACGGGCGCAACGGCTATTCGTCGCGTGCCTTCGACCGCTTCGTCAGCAACCTCGATGTCGTCAGGCGGCGGCTCGAGCAGCGTTACGCCGGGGCGACCTATCCCGTCGGCTCGGCATTGGCCGGCCAGCGGTTTGACCCCGCCAACGGGACATTCAGCCGCTATTCGTCAGACGTCATGATTCCGGCCTTCCTCGCCGCCTACACCGGGCGCGACATCAATGGCAAGAACGCCCTCGACCTCTTCCCCGGGCTGTTGCAGATGCTGCCCAACTGGCGCGTCACCTACAACGGGCTGTCCAAGCTCGACTGGTTCAAGAAGTATTTCAAGAGCTTCAACATCAATCACACCTACCGTTGCACCTATGCCATCGGGTCTTACAACACGTTCCAGACCTTCACCGAATATATGGACGGCTATGGTTTCGTCGAGGATGTGCAGACCGGGCTGCCCACGCCATCGTCGATGTATGACATCAGCACGGTGTCGATCAACGAACAGTTCTCGCCACTCATCGGCATCGACATGACTTTCCACAACAGCATGTCGGCCAAGCTCGAGTACCGCCAGACCCGCGTGCTGACGCTCAGCATGGCTGCCAACCAGATCGTCGAGTCGGGCTCCAAGGACATCGTCGTGGGGCTGGGCTATACGATCAGCGATGTCAAGCTCTTCGGCGGGGGCGGCAACCGCAGGCGGAGGTCGTCGGGCACGGGCAGCAGCACCTCGTCGTCGTCCAAGGGCGGCACGTCGTCGTCATCGTCGTCGGGTGTGAACAATGACATCAAGCTGCGCTGCGACTTCTCTTGGCGCAACCAGATGTCGCTCTGCCGCAACATACAGGATCTCACCACGCAGGCCACACAGGGCAACCGCGCCGTCCGCCTTTCGCTCTCGGCCGACTACACCGTCAGCCGCCTGCTGACGCTGAGGCTCTACTATGACTACCAGCGCAACATGCCGCTCGTCTCGTCGGCCTCCTATCCTGTGACCAATTCGGACTTCGGCGTCAGCGTCCGCCTCTCGCTCACGCGGTGACGCGCCCGTGCGGCAGCTGCCGTGGGGTGCTATGCCATCGCCGTGGGGTCGTATGCCATCGCCGTGGGGGTTGTATGCTATTGCCGCTGGGATTGTATGCTATCGCCCGCAGGGTCGTATGCCGCGGATGCCGTCATCAGGCGGTGGATGCATGATAGGCGGCGGTGGCATAATTTTGATTAACTTTGCCGTCACTTAATGTCAGATTTTACAACGAGCAATATTCCAATCAAATGACGAGGACAATCAGATTTACCAAGATGCACGGTGCAGGCAATGACTATATCTATGTCGATACCGGGCTGTATCCCATATCCGATCCCGTGCGTGCGGCGATCGAGTGGAGCCGCTGCCACACCGGCATCGGCAGTGACGGACTGGTGCTGATAGGGCGTTCGCCGAGGGCGGACTTCTCGATGCGCATCTTCAATGCCGACGGGTCTGAAGCCATGATGTGCGGCAATGCCACCCGCTGCATCGGCAAGTATGTCTATGACAACGGCCTCACCGACCGGACGACAGTCACGCTCGACACCCTGTCGGGCATCAAGGTGCTGCGCCTGCACGTCGAGGACGGCCGTGTGGCGACGGTCACAGTGGACATGGGCGCACCGGCTGACGAGCCGGTGGACTATGACGGACGCGGCGCGCGCGCCATGCGCGAACAGCCCGTCGTGGCAGGCGGGCAGACATTCACGGCCACGGCCGTGTCGATGGGCAATCCGCATCTGGTCATCTTCACCGACGATGTCGAGTCAGTGCCACTGCCTGCCGTGGGCCCGATGCTCGAGTGCCATCCCCTCTTCCCCGGACGCATCAACGTCGAGTTTGCCGAGGTGCGTGCCGACGGGTCAATCCGCATGCGCGTGTGGGAGCGCGGCTCGGGCATAACCTTGGCTTGCGGCACCGGAGCGTGTGCCACGGCAGTGGCGGCATGTCTGACACATCGCGCAGGACGCCGCTCTGACATCGTCATGGACGGCGGGCGTCTGACCGTCGAGTGGGACGAGGCGACCGGACACGTCTATATGACCGGCGGGGCGACAAAGGTCTTCGACGGCGAGATGGAGACCGACATCGACTGAAGCCCCCGGCCGTGCGCAGGCTGTGTACCCCGTGGGGCGGACAATGTATCATCATGTAACATAAAAATA
>DWUP01000099.1 GCA_020012075.1 Candidatus Avibacteroides avistercoris | reverse complement strand
CAGTGCGTTGAGCCCGCGGTCGAGCATGTGCGTCTGTATGCCGGCTTCGTTGAAGGGCTTGGTGAAGGCGCGCACGGCCTTGTTGGGGTTTTCGCCATAGAGCAGATTGACTTGTTCGAATGCACCGCCGTTGGTCTCCACGCGGTCGAAGCAGCCCATCTCGATGATGAGCGGAGCTATTTGTACCAATTGGTCAAGACGGGGCTGGTATTTGCCCGACGATTGCCACATGTCACGGTAGACGAGGCTGAACTTTATTCTTTTTCCCATTGTATAGATTTTATGAGGTCGTTTAATCTCTTTGCCACAAATATATGTTTAAGCATCAAAATAACACCCGTGACACCGCTTTTTTCGTTCTGACATATCGTTATTTTAATATTATTAACTAAAAATCTACTCTGTTGCAAGACAAATGTAAGCTGCGATGCTACCGCCGGCGACATAATGCGCAGTGGTGCCCCCGGCGGTAGCATACGATGTTTTGCGTCATGGCATTGTATGCTGTGCGTGTTGGCATACGATGTTTTTCGGTTTGGCATACAATGCTGACGGGGTTTACATGCCGACTCATGCGGCTTGCTTGCCGCCCGGCGTGTCAAAATGCCGTGTGTGACGGCTTTTGGCATCCGATATTTTGCGTTGTGGAAAATAAATGTTTAATTCGCACCGGTAACAGAGACAAAGGGGTGCTTTGGACGGTGGGCAAGGCTGAGATCATACCCTCAACACCTGTGGACGGATAATGCCGATGCAGGGATTGTTAGCTTCCTCGTTTCGCCCTTTGTCGTATACCTCTTTAATTTAAATATGACAGGGAATGAAAATCACTCTCAACAATCGTGAATATGACCTCGACGGTCCGGTGACACTTGCCGAGTTTGTCGAGGGGCGCGGCCTACCGAGCGAAGGCATCGCCGTGGCGGTCAATGACACCATAGTCCCGCGCGGCAATTGGCAGACCCGGCGGCTCGCCGATGGCGACCGTCTGATAATCATCAAGGCAGTATGCGGGGGCTGAGTCTGCAATTCATCACCCACTACAACGACCGCTATGACTATCTGGACTCGGTGCGGATAGCTCTGGCGGGCGGATGCCGGTGGATACAGCTGCGGATGAAGGGGGCCGATGATGACGACTTCATGGCCGCGGCCTGCGAGGTGCGTGCGCTCTGCCATGCTGCCGGGGCGCGTTTCGTCATCGATGACCGTGCGCATCTGGTCGATGCCGCCGGTGCCGACGGGGTGCATCTCGGCAAGAGTGATATGCCGGTGGCAGATGCCAGACGCTTGCTCGGCAGCAGCCGCATCATAGGCGGCACGGCCAACACCATCGACGATGTGGTCGCGCTGTGCAAGGCCGGGGTGGACTACATAGGGTGCGGGCCGTTCAGGTTCACGACGACCAAGGAGCGGCTCAGCCCGTGTCTGGGACTTGCCGGCTATGCGGACATCGTCAGCGCCATGCGCCGGCACGGATTGCGCACGCCGCTGGTGGCCATCGGGGGCATCACTCTCGGCGACATCGACGACCTCGCCGCCACGGGGGTCGATGGCATAGCCCTCTCTGGAGCAGTCCTCTCGGCCGGTGACCCGGTGGCAGAGATGCGCAGGATAGTAGAAAAATGTAATAATCAACAAAACAGATAACTATGAAGGATTTGATAATCGATGGACACAAGTTTGCCTCACGCCTGTTTATGGGCACAGGCAAATTCAGTTCTAACGACGAAATGGCAGCGGCCATCAAGGCATCGGGCACGGAGCTCGTGACGGTAGCCATGAAACGTGTGGACCTCGACAATGACGATGATGATATGCTCAGGCACGTCATGCTGCCCGGCATCAAGCTGCTGCCCAACACATCGGGCGTGCGCGACGCCGACGAGGCTGTCTTCGCCGCACAGATGTCGCGCGAGGCATTCGGGACAAACTGGCTGAAACTGGAGATACATCCCGATCCGCGCTACCTCTTGCCTGACCCCGTCGAGACACTCAAGGCGACAGAACGATTGGTCAAGATGGGATTTGTCGTCTTCCCTTATTGTCAGGCCGACCCCGTCCTCTGCAAACGTCTGGAGGAAGCCGGTGCCGCCACCGTCATGCCGCTCGGTGCACCGATAGGCAGCAACCTCGGTCTCCGCACCCGCGACTTCCTGCGCATAATCATCGAGCAAAGCACAGTCCCCGTGGTGGTCGATGCCGGCATAGGTGCGCCGAGCCATGCCACCGAGGCACTTGAACTCGGAGCCGATGCCGTGCTGGTAAACACCGCCATCGCTGTGGCAGACGACCCGGTGATGGCTGCCCGGGCATTCAGGATGGCTGTCGAGGCGGGCAGGACTGCGTACGAGGCAGGTCTGGTGACCAATGACATTGCAATCAACGCGGCGGCCAGTTCGCCATTGACATCATTCTTAGACAAATAGCATGACGATGAAACACAGAATAACATATCCGCGCTCAGAGAAAGTCTATGTCAGCGGAACAATCTATCCGGACATCCGCGTCGGGATGCGGCGGGTCCACCAAGTCCCCACGGTCACGGTCAGAGGTGACGAACGCACCGAGAGTGATAATCCCGATGTCTACATCTATGACACGTCAGGGCCGTTCTCAGATCCCGCAGTCACGGTCGATCTCAAGCAGGGTTTGCCCCGCCTGCGTGAGTCGTGGATAGCCGCACGCGGCGATGTCGAGCAGCTGGCCGACCTGACATCCGACTATGGCCGTGCACGCCGCCGCGACAAATCACTCGACCACCTGCGCTTCGAGCACATCACTTTGCCATATAGGGCCAAGGCCGGACGGCGCGTCACACAGATGCACTATGCCAAGCGCGGCATCATCACCCCCGAGATGGAGTATGTGGCCATCCGCGAGAACATGAATTGTGAGGCACTGGGCATCCCGACACACATCACGCCCGAGTTTGTCAGGCGCGAAGTGGCCGAGGGACGTGCCATAATCCCCGCCAATATCAACCACCCCGAGGCAGAGCCGATGATCATCGGCCGCGACTTTCTGGTCAAGATAAACACCAACATAGGCAATTCGGCTACGACATCGAGCATAGACGAAGAAGTCGAGAAAGCCATGTGGAGCTGCAAGTGGGGCGGTGACACCCTGATGGACCTCTCGACGGGTGAGAACATCCACGAGACACGTGAGTGGATCATCCGCAACTGCCCGGTGCCTGTCGGGACAGTGCCCCTATACCAGACACTTGAAAAAGTCAATGGACGTGTCGAAGACTTGAATTGGGAGATTTATCGCGACACGCTGATCGAGCAGTGCGAGCAGGGTGTGGACTACTTCACAATCCATGCAGGTGTGCGTCTCAAAGATATCGACCTCGCCAACGAACGCATGACCGGCATAGTCAGCCGGGGCGGGAGCATCATGTCCAAATGGTGCAAGATGTTTGGGCGTGAGAGTTTCCTCTATGAGCACTTTGACGAAATCTGTGACATATTGTCCCAATATGATGTGGCAATCTCGCTCGGTGACGGATTGAGGCCGGGCAGCATCTATGATGCCAATGACCGTGCGCAGTTTGCCGAACTGGAGACTCTCGGCGAACTCGTCGTCAGGGCATGGGAGCACGATGTCCAAGCATTCATCGAGGGACCCGGCCATGTCCCCCTCCATAAGATAAAGGAAAACATGGACAAGCAGATAGCTGCCTGTCACAATGCTCCATTCTATACTCTCGGGCCGCTGACCACAGATATCGCACCCGGCTATGACCACATCACGTCGGCCATAGGCGCGGCACAGATTGCTTGGCTCGGCACGGCCATGCTCTGCTATGTGACGCCCAAGGAGCATCTGGCTCTGCCGGATAAAGAAGATGTGCGCGTGGGCGTAGTCACCTACAAGATAGCCGCACACGTGGCCGACCTTGCCAAGGGGCATCCCGGTGCACAGGTCAGAGACGACGCGCTGTCAAAAGCACGCTTTGACTTCAGATGGAAAGACCAGTTTGACATCTCGCTCGACCCCGAGAGGGCTTTGGACTACTTCAAGGCCGGGCGGCATCTGGACGGAGAGTATTGCACAATGTGTGGACCAAACTTCTGCGCCATGCGTCTGAGCAAGGATGTCAGAAACAGTAAAGACAACAGATAAGGATGTTTTCAGAATATTTAAGTAGCATATCGTGGGATGACACGATGTCATCCATCTATTCAAAGACTGCAAAGGATGTCGAGAGAGCGTTGCGCAAGCGCCGGCTCACGGTGGATGACTTCATGGCACTCGTCTCTCCGGCTGCAGAGCCATATCTCGAAGAGATGGCAAGGCTCAGCAGGGACTACACGCTCGAGCGCTTCGGCAAGACTATATCGATGTTTGTCCCGCTATATCTCACCAATTCCTGCTCCAACTCGTGCGTCTATTGTGGGTTTCACGTCAGCAACCCGATGAAACGCACAATCCTGACCGAGGAAGAGACAGTCAATGAATATAAGGCTATCAAACGTCTTGCCCCGTTTGAGACATTGCTGCTCGTCACGGGAGAGAATCCGGCCAAAGCCGGTGTGCCTTATATCGCGAGGGCACTCGATTTGGCAAAGCCTTTTTTCAGCAATCTGAAGATTGAGGTCATGCCCCTCAAGGCCGAGGAATACAAGGAGCTGACTGCGCACGGGCTCAGTGGTGTCATCTGTTTCCAAGAGACTTACAACCGCGCCAATTATAAAAAATATCATCCGCGTGGCATGAAGTCGGACTTCGAGTGGCGCGTCAATGCTTTTGACAGGATGGGACAGGCCGGAGTTCATTCAATCGGAATGGGCGTTTTGGTCGGCCTCGAAGACTGGAGGACAGACATGACGATGATGGCTCACCACCTGCGCTATCTGCAGAAGTATTATTGGAAGACGAAGTATAGTGTCAATTTCCCCAGAATGAGAGTCGCCGAGAATGGCGGCTTCCAGCCCAATGTCGTGATGTCAGACAGGGAACTCGCCCAACTGACTTTTGCTTTCAGGATTTTCGACCATGACGTGGACATTTCCTACTCGACACGCGAGTCGGCAGAGTTCAGGAATGCTATGGCTACGCTCGGTGTCACGACGATGAGCGCCGAGAGCAAGACAGACCCGGGAGGGTATTACACCTATCCGCAATCATTGGAACAGTTTCATGTGAGCGACGAAAGGACAGCTGTCCAAGTGGTGCACGACCTCAAGGCACTCGGGCGGGAACCGGTGTGGAAGAATGCCGACCAACTCACCTATTGACCTCTGGCCATGTACAGACAGATATCATCTACACTATTGGAGCGGGCAGTGGACGAATTGGCCAAACTGCCCGGCGTGGGTGAGAGGACGGCGATGAGGCTGGCACTCTATCTGCTCAAGCAGGATGACGCTTTTGTCAATTCGTTTGTCACTGCCATTGCCGACATGAAGCGCAATGTCAAATATTGCAAGGTCTGCCACAACATCTCGGACACAGATGTCTGTCAGATATGTGCGGATAAGTCACGTGACGCATCGATAGTCTGTGTCGTCGAAAATATCAAAGATGTCATGTCCATCGAGGCGACTTTGCAATACAAAGGTCTCTATCACGTCCTCGGTGGACTCATATCCCCGATGGACGGCATCGGCCCCGGTGACATTGCCATCGATTCATTGGTCGACAGGGTGGCAGCCGGGGGAATATGTGAAGTAATCCTTGCTCTCAGCCCTACAATGGAGGGTGACACGACAAACTTCTTCATCTATCGCAAGCTCGCACAATCTGGTGTCAAAGTCACGACCTTGTCGCGCGGAATCTCTGTCGGTGACGAACTGGAATACACTGACGAGGTGACATTGGGGCGCAGCATTGTAAATCGTGTCAGTTTCGAGACCAATCTTTAGCTTATCCTCACTATGAACGAGATTTCACGATTGACCCGTCTGCTCAAGGTGGCCTTTGCAATAGCAGTGTTGCTCCCGGTATTATATGCCATACTATCGATGACCGGAATTATGAACTTGTCTTTGCACATAACGAATGCCGAGACAAGATATGTCTGTGACGTCGTAGGCGTGATGCTGACATTAGTCATTGTGCCTTCTTCGCTGAAGCTGTTCAGCAAGTTGCTTTCCAAGCGGGTTATGACCGAGGGACAGCTTGCCAAGGCCATGCGGCATTATTTCCGTCTGAGTATGATGCGGTTGGCTGCATTGTTCGTGACGGCATCATATAATATAGTGCTCTATTTTAGCGAAGGGCGTGAGAACAATGCCGGACTGTTGTGCTTCTGCATCTGTATGTTGGCATTCATGTTCTGCGTGCCGACAAATGCGAAGGTCAAGGGAGACTTGAATGTCGGTGATTAAATCTGTCGATGAGCATGAGACTGTCTGTCGTAATAGTCAATTACAAGGTCCGCGACTATCTGGAGCAATGTCTCGATTCGCTGGTCAAAGCTCTCGATGGCACAGAGAGTGAAGTAATTGTAGTAGATAATGCTTCGGGTGACGGGTCTGTGGAATATCTCAGGTCACGCTACCCGGAGGCCATTTATATCGAGAGTGATGAGAATATGGGCTTTGCCCGTGCCAACAACATGGCATTCGCCCGCTGTACGGGTGACTTGATATTGATGCTCAATCCCGATACTGTCGTCAGCAGGTGCGCCATAGCAGGTTGCATGGACTTTATCGACTCTCATGATGATGCCGGGGCAGTCACGGTCAAGATGATTTCGGCGACCGGTGCATTCCATGTCGAGTCCAAGAGGGGTTTTCCCTCGCCTGCATCATCTTTCTTCAAACTCACCGGATTGTCGCGCCTTTTCCCCCGTTCCCGTGTATTTGGTTCTTACAACCTGCTGTATCTTGACGAAGACGGAGAACACCGGGTGGACATTTTCTGCGGTGCTTATATCATGTTCAGACGTTCATTGATGGAGAAAGCCGGTATGCTCGATCCTGCATTCTTCATGTATGGAGAGGATATAGACTTCTCTTTCCGTCTGACCAAAAGGACCGGATACGGCAATTATTATTTGCCTTTCCCGATAATACACTACAAAGGCGAGAGTACCAAGAGGTCCAGCATGGCATACGTCCGCGCCTTTTATGGCGCGATGCTGATATTTTACAAGAAATACTATGGTTCTGCCCACAGTGTGATGCAACTCATTGTCAAGGCCGGTGTGGTGCTGCACGGGGCTGGTCTCTATGTCGTGCAGAATGTGAAAAGGCTTTTGCATCGCGGTGGTGAAGCGTATAGGCCGGTGCGTCTGACGGTGATGCTCGTGGGGTTTGGATGTGATGACATGGCAGACCTTGCCGAGCTGGCGAGACGCAACGGCAGGACGCTCGACGTGCAGTGTTCTGTCAATGCTGACGGTTTGCATTCGCTCACTCCAATAGTGGTGAAGTGCGACTATGTGGTGTTTTGCCGTGAGGAGGTCTCGTATGATGACATCATCACATTCATGAATAAATGTGCGGGCAAAGGGGCGGAACTCGGGATATATTCACGTAATTTGCATTCATTAGTCACCAGCCAAGAAGTTATGCACTGAGTTTATGGAGAATGTCTTCGAGCGTGGCGGCATAAGGCTCAGACCTATGGAGCCTGATGATGCCGACTTCTTTTATACTGTCGAGAATGATTCGGGCGAGTGGGGCACATCATTGTTTTTCACTCCCCGCTCATTATATTTCCTCAAGGCGTATGTACAGAATTCGTCAAACGACATCTACGAAGACAAGCAACTGCGGATGGTCATCGAGCGTTCGTCTGACGCAGAGCGGCTTGGGATAATAGACTTGTTTGATTTCAACCTCGTGTGTTCGAGGGCTGAGGTCGGTGTCTTCATACTAAAGGAATTCCGCAGCAATGGATATGCTGCCACGGCATTGCGCATCCTTGCCGATTATGCCTTTACCTATCTCAGATTGATGCAGCTTTATGCCTTTGTCAATGCCGAGAATGATGCTGCGGCACGGTTGTTTGAGAGTGCCGGCTTTGATGAAACGGCGACGCTCAAGAAATGGTTCTCATTCAAGGGCGAATACTTTGATGCCAAGGTCTTTCAGTTGCTGGGGTGACTTCAGTCATTCGCCTTTGACGAAGCCTGAGATGTCATTGATGACGGCTTGGGGCATATTGCCGGCGACGGTATAGTCTGATGGCAGTGATGGTGTGCCCGACTTGTGGTAGATGTGGTTCAGACCCTTGTAGGACTTGAATACTACATTGCTTTTGCCGGCCAAAGCCTTTTGCCAGATGGCAAAGTCATCCATCGTGACTTGATAGTCATTCTCGCCGTTCATGACCAATAGCGGCTTGTCGATGCGTGCGGCTTCAGAAGTCTGGTCGTAGCCGGCAAGGTCCTTGATGTAGCTCAATGGCAGCCCCATCGGGCGGGGCATCTTCTCGTCGAAGTCCGGTGTGCCGAGTTTGCCTATGTTTGCGATTTGCCTCTCCATATCTTCTTTCATTGTGGGCCATTCTGGGTTCAGGCCGTGTTCATAGAGATATGCGAGTTGCATCATCAGCAATTCCATTAGCGGCCTCGCCGGGGCTGACATCATGATATAGCCTCGTAGCAGGCCTGTCCTCTGTGCAATGCGCGGAATCATCATGCCTCCCTGGCTGTGCCCGAGGATGAAGATGCGCGAAGTGTCTATCCCGAAATCGCCGGAATGCAGCATCTCGACGGCAGCGATGGCATCATCGGTCGTCTCGTAGTCTATGGTGATGTTGTCGCGCACGCTGTCTGTCATCTGGCGGTAGGTGTAGGTGCGCTTGTCATACCTGAATGTCGCCACGCCGGCCTTGGCCAGCCGCAGTGCCAGTTCACGGTAGGGCTTGTTGCTGCCGACCGTGCCGTCCATGTCGTTTGGCCCCGAGCCGTGGACTATCACTATACATGGCGCATCGGTGCATGACGCGGGGCGTGTCAGGATGGCCGGCATCCGATATCCGTCGCATTCGAGCCATTCATGCTCTTCATGTATGTCTGTACCGGTAGTGGCAGCCTCGGTCGTTGTCGTTTGTGCCTGCGCGTCATGCCGGGTGAAAAACATCCCGGCAATCCGGTCGCCGGCAAAGGTCACAGAGAACAGCAGCCTGCCGCGCTCCATCTGGAGCGGGCAGGCTGCTATGTCATATCCCATTGTCGTCTGTTCTGTCCATTCGCCCATGCTTTGCAGCTTGCCGAATGTCAGTTGCAGTGTGTGCCACATCACCTTGAGTTGCATCTTGCCTATGGCTGATTGCATCTCGGTGGTCATCTCTGCATAGAGACTGTCGGTGTCGGCAGCCATCATGAGCCGCAACACACGTTGCCCGCGGTCTATTGTCCCGGCCTCGATGTTGAGGGCGCATGACAGGCTGAGGACGGTGAGCAATATTGCTAAGAGCTTTCTCATACGGTCATTCGTTTACTCCTGTGCTGACGACGGGCTGTGCCGACTCGTCTGCGCAGAGCACCACGAGGAGGTTGCTTACGAGGGCGGCTTTCTGGTTTTCGTCGAGTTTGACAATGTTCTTGTTGTCAAGCTCGGTCAAAGCCATTTGCACCATGCTGACAGCTCCCTCGACAATCTTCTCGCGTGCGGCGATGACGGCGTTGGCCTGCTGTCGGCGGAGCATCACAGCAGCTATCTCGGGGGCATAGGTCAGATAGTTGAGCCGCGCTTCCTGCACCTCGATGCCTGCCATGGCCAGACGCTCGTTGAGTTTCTGTTCGAGTTGGTCATTGATTTCTTCTCCACCGTCGCGCAGTGTCATCTCATCATCTCCGTTGCCGGTCTTGCCGATGTCCTCGACATTGTCGTAGGCATATTGTCCTGCCACTTGCCGCAGGGCCGCGTCGCTCTGTATGCGGACAAACTTCTCAAACGCCAGCATCCGTGTGGCCACCGTGCCGCCTGTGATGCCACCCACCGAGGCCATGGTCTGTGCATCGATTTCAAACATTGCCTTGTAGGTGTCCTTCAGCCTCCACACCAGCACCATGCCGATCAGGATGGGATTGCCGACCTTGTCATTGACCTTGATGGGCTCGGCATCAAGGTTGCGCGAGCGTAGGGACAATGCCTTGGCCGTCAAGAGAGGATTGACCCAATAGAAGCCGGTCAGCTTGAAAGTGCCGGCATATCTGCCGAAGAAGAGCAGTACCCGGGCTTCATTGGGCTCAAGCATCTTGTAGCCGCGAAACATCAGGAGGCTCCATGCCAGCAGGATGATGCCGAGGATGAACCACAGGCCGTTGTTGTTATAGGCGACGCCTGCACCGACCAAGAAATAAACACCTGCCACAATCGACAGGAGATTGATAAGCACCCCGAGGAAACCGTTGATGCAAATGCCTGAGTAGTTGTATTCTTTCCCTTCCATAATAAAAAGATTTAATTCATCTGCAAGATAGCAATTTGTGCGAACATATTATATCAATGCTTAAATTTTCTAATCTTTTGCCTCATTGTGTGGGATGTCTGTCGGGTGGTGGCGAAGTTTTCTTTATTATTGCCCTTGACATGCCGTTTGTCACGTGGCATGGCATTTGCTTTTTATTAATTGAAAATGAAAGAATAGAAGATTATGCTAAACTATTGGGTATTATTCATCGTCATCATGTTTGCGAGCTGGCTGGTGTCCAGCCGCTTGAAAAGTAAGTTTGAGAAGTATTCGCACGTGCCTGTCGCCGGTGGTATGACGGGGCGTCAAGTGGCCGAGAAGATGCTGAGAGACAATGGCATCTATGATGTGACTGTCACCTGCACGCCGGGCCACCTGACTGACCACTACAACCCTCTGACCAAGACGGTCAATCTCAGCGAGTCGGTCTATGGCTCGGCGAGTGTGGCCGCCGCTGCCGTCGCGGCACACGAGTGCGGACATGCCTTGCAGCATGCCACGGCCTACGCCCCGCTCAAATTCCGCTCGGCGATTGTGCCGGTGGTGAGCTTTGCCTCGGGCATCATGTCATGGGTGCTGCTGGCAGGGATGTTGATGATCAACATGTTTCCGGGTCTGATGCTGTTCGGCATCTGTCTGTTTGCCCTGACCACGCTGTTCAGTTTCGTGACCCTGCCGGTCGAGATCAATGCCAGCCGGCGTGCTTTGCTGTGGCTCAAGGTGTCGGGCATCACTGATGACTACAATCATGACATGGCTGTCGATGCACTCAAGTCAGCCGCTTATACCTATGTCGTGGCAGCTCTCGGTTCGCTGGCCACGTTGCTCTACTATGTAATGTTGTTTGTGGGGGCACGCAGGGAGTGATGCGGCGCGTGGTGGCATGTGTGAGCATGCGGACGGTGTGGCCGGATGCCTGTCGGGGCAAATGTGGCGGCTGCACTGTCCGTCTTTTTTATGCCGTCGTCGGGTCATGATATCATGTCTGGTGGCGGATGACGGGTGTGTCCGGCCTTTCTCCTCACGGCATACGGTGCTGTGGCTCACAGGGTCAGACCTCAGGGGTAATGGCATACGATGGTATTGCGCTTTGGGTCAGACCCTATGCGCGTTTTCATTCTATGTTTTTTTGCTTGTGTGAGTGTGGCGGCTTTGGTGTGGCGGGCATCACCGGCTGTCATGATGCATGTCGCGTCGGCCTGTAATGTCAGTCGAGCAGTCGCCGGCAGAGGTAACGGGTCGGGAGCCATATCGTGAGCATCACAGCCACTATGACTGTGACGAAGATTATACCCACGTCGCTGGGCGACACTCTGACCGGATAGGCTTCGGCCATGAATGTGCCGCCGTCGCCGAAACTGATTATGCCGAAGTGCTGTTGCACGAGGCAGAGGACGATGCCGAGCGCTATGCCCGACACTGCGCCGAGCAGGCTGATGAGCCATCCGTCCATGAGGAATATGCGCACTATGTCGCGGCGCTGTGCGCCGAGGCATCTGATGGTCTTGAGGTCATCGCGCTTGTCGATTATCAGCATGGCAATCGAGCCGATGACGTTGAGCGCGGCGATGATGACTATCAATGCGAGGAAGATGAACGAGATGAGTTTCTCTATGTTTATCACTTTGAAGACATCACTCTGCTGCTCATAGATGTCGAGCACGGCAAATCTGTCGCCGACGATGTCCCTAATCTTGGCTTTCAGGAGGCCGATGTCTGCGCCGGGTGCGGCTCTGAGCTCTATGGCGCTCACTTCGCCGGTGTAGCCCATCAGGTGGCGCACGAAGTCGAGGTCGGTGATTATGAATGACTCGTCATACTGTGGCTGCCCGACGATGAATACAGAGCCCGGTGAGTATAGGTAGCCGTGGTTGAACGATGCTGCCGGATTGGCCATATTGACCCGCCCTTTGCGCTTGGGAGCGTAGACTTCGAGCGCGTCGAGGAATTTGATTCCGCAGTTGAGCTGCTTGACGAGTCCTATCCCCATGGTGGCATATTGCACTACGCCATCATCGAGCATAAACCTGCCATTGCCATAGAGGATCTGCCCAAAGGATGCGAGCGAGACAAATGTGCTGTCCACGCCTTTGAGTGTGGCGATGGCCTGCTTGTCTTTGTACTTGACCATCACGTTGTCCTGCAATGTCGGGGTCATGACGGCTACGTCTGGCAATCCTGAGATGGCAGACAAAGCCGAGCTGTCAGGCGTGAACACTTTGCCTTGGCGCGCCACAATCTTGAGCTGGGGGTCGAAGTTGGTGAACGATGACTCGATGATGTCAGAGAATCCGTTGAATATCGACATCGTCATCACCATGGCCATCGTCGCAAATGCCAGCCCGCATATCGAAATGGCCGATATGATGTTGATGGCATTGTGCTTCTTCTTGGAAAAGGTGTAGCGCCGTGCTATGTAAAGGGGAAAGAACATTATTGCTTGAGCAACTCGTCAATCCTGTCGATGTAGTCGAGGGAGTCATCGATGAAGAACTTGAATTCTGGGATTATCCTCAGCTGGTGGCGCATACGTTGGCCTATCTCATAGCGGATGGACTTCTGGTTGTCGTTTATGTTTTTGATTATTTCCTCTCCCTTGTCCGATGGGAATATGCTCAGATATGCCCTCACGATGCTCAGGTCGGGGCTTATCCTGACTGTGCTGACCGTCACCAAGACGCCATGTGTGTGCTGGGTCTGGCGCTGAAAGATGTCACTCAGTTCCTTTTGTATCAGTCTTGCTATCTTGCTTTGTCTGGTGGTTTCCATATTGATGGCTGTTATTGTTAGAGTTTGCGTATTATTGTCAGTCCGTCGCGGAGCGGGAGGATGACTTTCTCGACCCGGCTGTCGGCGGACACCAAGTCATTGAAATGCTGTATGCCCAGTGTCTGCAGGTCGCTGGGCTTGGGCGTGCAGGTCACATTGCCGCTCCACAGGGTGTTGTCGGCGAGGATATAGCCTCCCGGCGAGAGGTGACGCAGCACCATCTCATAGTAGTCGGTGTAGTGGCGCTTGTCGCCGTCGATGTAGGCAAGGTCGAATGTGATGCCGAGTTTCGGCACTTCCTTTAGTGCGTCGCCTATGATGAATGTGATGCGCCCGCCGTATGGTGAGCCTTCGAGCCATGGACGGGTGAATTCCTCCTGCTCGTCATTGATTTCAAAAGTATAGAGATGGCCTCCTTCATCCAGCCCTTCGGCGAGACACAATGCCGAGTAACCGCTGTAAGTGCCTATCTCAAGGACGTTGCGCGGCCGTATCATGTTTACCAGCATTTTGAGCAGACGCCCCTGTAGGTGTCCGGAAGCCATGCGGGGACGCAACAGTCTGAGGTTGGTGGCCCGGTATAGCTCGTTCAGGTATCGGCTCTCGGGGTCGATGTGCCTGAGGATGTAGTCGTCCAATTCTTCACTTTCAGTCATCGCTCAATAGCATGGCGGGGTGTAACAGTCGAACTTGTCAAGTATCGTGCTTATCCTGTTTATCTCGAGGAATGTAGTCCCGCTGTTGTCATTGAAACTCCCGTTGAGGTAAGCCACCATGTCGCTCGGCCTGATGTCGTGATTGGATAGCAGTTTGAGCAGGACTTCCTTGAGGAACTCACGGTCGTTGTCCTTTTGCTCCAGATAGTAGGGGGTGACTCCGTAGGACAATGCGAGTTGCCTCATCGTAGTCTTGTTGAAGCAGATGGCATAGACCGGATAGCGGCCCCGGCACGAAGCGACGGCGCGTGCCGTGTTGCCCGTGTAGCTGTCGGTGATGATGCCGCGCACTTTCAGCCTCTGTGTGGCTTTGACTGCCTGTTTGGCGAGGAATGAACAGATGTCGTCTTCGTTGGTCCAAGGCATTTTTATCTCGTCGTCTTTTGTCCTGTATTGCTCGGTCTCGATTGCTACTTTTGCCATCATTCTCACAGCTTCGACAGGATATTTGCCGTATGCTGTCTCACCGCTCAGCATCACTGCATCCGTGCAGGTCAGCACGGCATTGGCTATGTCGGTTATCTCGGCACGTGTGGGACGTGGGTTGCTAATCATCGAGTGCAGCATCTGTGTGGCTACGATGACCGGCTTGCGGGCGGCAATGCATTTCTTGATCAGATGCCTTTGTATGCCGGGAATCCTCTCGGGCGGAATTTCTATGCCGAGATCTCCTCTGGCCACCATTACGCCGTCAGCTACGGCGAGTATCTCGTCTATGTTGTCTACGCCTTCTTGGTTTTCGATTTTTGCTATGACCTTTATAGGGCTTTTATGCTTGTCGAGTATTTCTTTTATATCCTCTATGTCGCGGGCATTTCTGACGAAAGAGTGGGCAATGAAGTCTATGTTGTTGTCGATGGCATATAGTATGTTGGCCTTGTCCTTGTCAGTCAGTGATGGGAGGTTTATCCTTATTCCCGGGACATTGACACTCTTTCTGTTGCCTAAGCGTGCATTGTTGCATACCTCACAGACCAAAGTGTTGCCAGATTTGCCGGTGACGACCATTTCAAGCTCCCCGTCGTCGATGAGAATGTGATTGCCGACAGAGAGGTCGTTGGCGAAATTATCGTAAGATACCAATATGCATTCTTTGGTCGTCTTGCCGGCCTCTCCGCTCTTTATTGTCACGATGTCTCCTGTCTTATATTCGAGCCATTCGCTGTCTGATGGGAGAGTCCTGACTTCCGGCCCCTTTGTGTCGAGTATTATTGCTATGCTGTCTGAGACGGCACGTGTGTTTTTTATGATTTCGTCAAATCCCTCGTGCGAGGCATGTGCTGTGTTTATACGCACGGTATTCATCCCTGCATCATAGAGTGAGCGAATGAAATCTTCGCTGCATTTTCTGTCAGAGATTGAGGCAATGATTTTGGTGTTCTTTTTCATATATAAGTTGTATTTCCCTTCCTGTCTTCAGATGAGCGACCTGATGGCCAATTCGTATGACATGAGCCCGAAGCCTGATATTATCCCGTGGCATACAGGTGATATGACTGATGTGTGCCTGAAGTCCTCACGGGCAAAGATGTTGCTTATGTGGACTTCGATGACCGGAATGTCGATGGCTGCTATCGCATCCCTGATGGCAACAGATGTGTGCGAATAGCCTCCTGCATTGAGTATTATGGCTTCATAGCCGCTGTCCCCGGCAATTTGCAGAGTATCGATTATTGCTCCTTCGTGGTTGCTTTGGTATTCGTCAATAAGGCATACTCCGTCAAACATGGTTTTCAGAGAGTTGATGTATTCCTTGATTGACGTGGTGCCATACACTGACGGCTCGCGGACACCGATGAGATTCAAATTCGGACCGTTAATAATTAGGAGCTTTCTCATCTTATCAATGTTAATTGCTACTTTTGGGGGAGCATTGTTGTCAGTGCAAAATTATAAAAAAGAACAATACGTGTCGCATTAGCATCACATCTCATGGCCGGATTATCATTGCCGGAGAAGTTCCGGCGCTATTTGCTGCTCGAAAAATCGCTGAGTAAAAGCAGCGTGGAGGCTTACATGTTTGACCTCCGGAAACTGATGGAATATGTCGGGACACGGGATCTGGAGCTTACGGATGTCAAGCATGAAGATTTGCTGGATTTCATAGCCTGCCTTCATGGATTGGGGATAAGTCCCCGTTCACAGGCGAGGATTATATCAGGGATAAGAAGTTTCTATAAATACCTGCTCATAGAAGAGTATATTGAGCAGGATCCTTGCGAGCTAATCGAACTGCCCAACCTCGGCAGACATATACCCGAAGTGCTGTCTGTGGACGAGATTGACGGGATTGTCAATGCAATCGATGACTCGAAAGATGAAGCGCAGCGCGATCGTGCTATAATAGAAGTACTTTATGGATGCGGACTTCGTGTCAGCGAGCTGGTAAATCTCAAATTGACAGACATATCGTGGAAAGAAGAATTTGTCAGGGTAATTGGCAAAGGCAACAAACAAAGGCTTGCCCCCATATCTACACGTGCACTCAAGCAAATAGAGTATTACCTGCCATTCAGGTCGTCAATAGACGTAAAGAAAGGTGAGGAAGACTATCTGTTCATATCCAAACGTGGCAAGCATCTGTCGCGCATTACTGTTTTTCACATTGTTAAAGTCCTGGCCGAGAGAGCCGGCATCACAAAAGATATAAGCCCGCACACGTTCAGGCACTCCTTTGCCACTCACTTGTTGGAGCGCGGGGCAAACCTGCGTGCCATTCAAGTCATGCTGGGGCACGAATCTATCTCCACTACCGAAATATATACGCACATGGACATGTCCACGCTGCGCTATGAGATATTGGAACATCATCCGCGCAACAGGAATGAAAGCAAGTGACACAGACTTTGGCGCGCAGATTAGCGCAAATTTAAATTTTAACAATCTTTGTATGTAGCACTCAAAAAAAAACTCTCAAAACTTTGCCTTTGACCAATAATAAATATCTTTGCAATATAATTGCACGAATAGAAGCAAGTATTAATTTCAATATTAGCGATATGATTAAAAAGTTTTATTTACCGTTGATTGCCGTATTGATTGTGGCAATGACATCATGTGGAAAACTTGGAGAGCTTTCTCCCGAGTATTTCAAGACGAACCCTGAGGTCCTTGAGGCAGTTGCAGGCAAAGTGCCCGTGACAATCTCTGCGACATTCCCGGAGAAGTATCTGAAGAAAAAAGCCGTTGTCGAAGTAACTCCTGTCCTCAAATGGGATGGTGGCGAAGCTGTGGCAGAGTCTAAAATCTTCCAGGGCGAGAGCGTTTCTGGCAACGAACAGACTGTCCCCTACAAAGTCGGCGGCACCTATACAATGAAGGCTGTATTTGACTATGTGCCCGAGATGGCAAAGTCTGAACTTTACCTGCGTTTCAATGCAAAAGTAGGCAAGAAAACCGTTGAAGTCCCCGAAGTGAAAATCGCCGACGGCGTGATTGCCACATCAGAGCTCCTCAGCTCAGACCTTGTAACTCCGACATTGGCCACAGCTACGACGTCAGACAGCAAGGATGCATTCCAAAGGATAGTTGAGCAGAAGCAGGAAGCCCAAATCAAATTCTTGATCCAGCAGGCAAACCTCCGCTCCAGCGAGTTGAAATCTGACAACGTAAAGGCTTTCAACGACAAGATCGCTGAGGTAAAAGCTGACTCTACAGGCAAGGCAATGAAGAACATCGAGGTCTCTGCCTATGCATCTCCCGATGGTGGTGTCAAATTGAATACGACTCTGTCAGAGAACCGTATGGAGAACACCGTCTCTTATCTCAACAAAGAACTCAAGAAGGCAGAAGTCGAGACAAACGTTGATTCTGAATATACAGCCCAAGACTGGGACGGTTTCCAGAAGCTGGTTGCCGCATCTGATATACAGGACAAGGAGCAAATCCTGAATGTCCTCTCAATGTATTCTGATCCCGAGCAGAGGGAAGAGGCTATCAAAAACATTTCTTCAGTCTATAAGACTTTGGCAGACGAAATCCTTCCCGAACTCCGCCGTGCACGCTTGACCCTCAACTATGAATTGATCGGCCGCTCGGATGAGGAAATTAACGAGGCATTCGATAACGAACCGGATGTATTGAGCCTTGAAGAGCTCCTTTATGCAGCTACATTGACCGACGACTTGTCAAGGAAAGAGGCAATCTACAAGAAGGCAATAGCAAACTATCCTAACGATTACCGTGCATATAACAACCTTGGTGAAGTCGAGTATGCAAGAGGCAACTATGACGCTGCGGACAAGCAATTCGCGAAAGCAGCATCAATCAAGGATGCACCCGAAGTCAATCTCAACCGCGGCTATGTGGCAATGATCAAGGGTGACACACAGGCAGCCCAAGTATACTTCGGCAAGGCTGCAGGCACTGACGAGCTCAACGAAGCTCTCGGCAACTTGGCCGTTGAGAACGGTGATTATGAGAAAGCCGTTTCTAATTTCGGCAATGTGAATACCAACAGTGCAGCTTTGGCACAAATCCTCAACAAGGATTACAACAAGGCCAAGAACACACTCTCAAAGGTTGAGAATCCTGATGCTACGACAGCATATCTGGCTGCCATCATCGGTGCAAGGACAAACAACTCGACCATGGTGCTTGACAACCTCAAGGTAGCTGTCGCAAAGGATGCAAGATACAAGAAGTATGCTGCAACCGACATGGAGTTTGCCAAGTATTTCAATAATGCTGATTTCCAAGCAGTGCTGAAATAATCGCGCAGACTGGCAAAACAACCGAGGCGGGTGCATGATGATTCATGCACCCGCTTATTTTTATGTCACCGTGCATCCGGTGCTTCAGCCATTCCTGTTGCCGTGAAGCATAATGCCACGGGTGTTTTACATACGGTGTTTTTACCGTTTGGGTCAGATGTTTCTGCCTCTGGCATACGATGATTTTGCTCGCGGCATACGGTGCCATGAGCACCATGTCTAAAAGTGCGCAGGACAAATCATTTTGCCATGCTAAATTTTGCCTGACGGATTAATATTCATTATTTTTGGGCATAAATGTTATTACCTTTTGAATCTTATACAATGGAAAATTCCAATCAGTCTGTCGGCCTGACCCAGAATCCTCTGGTCATGGCTTTGGGTAAATCCCAAAAAGATTTCACGCGAGAAGACATCATGAGGTTTGTCGTCGAGCATGACATCAAGATGATCAATTTCATGTATCCTGCCGGCGATTCACGGGTCAAGACCCTCAACTTCGTAGTCAGTGACCTTGAATATCTGGAGACCATCCTGACATGCGGTGAGAGAGTGGACGGCTCGAGTCTGTTCTCATATATCGAGGCAGGCAACAGTGACCTTTATGTCATCCCGCGTTATGGCACGGCTTTCCTTGACCCCTTTGCCGAGATACCGACTTTGTCGATGCTTTGTTCATTCTTCGACAAGGATGGCAGGGAGCTCGATTGCTCTCCTGACCGGCTTGTGCGCAAGGCAGTCGCCTCTCTGAAGGAAGTGTCCGGTCTAACCTTTGATGCGATGGGTGAGTTGGAGTATTATGTCGTAGCCCCGGCCGAGCCGTTGTTTGTGACGAGCGACCAGCGTGGTTACCACGAGTCCGGGCCATTTGCCAAATTCAATGATTTCCGTGCCGAATGTATGCTGTACATTGCACAGATTGGTGGCCAGATCAAGTATGGACACTCTGAGGTGGGCAATTTCGTCCTCAATGGCAAGATGTATGAGCAAAATGAGATAGAGTTCCTGCCCGCTCCGATAGAGACAGCCGCCGACCAGATATTGCTGGCCAAGTGGGTAATCCGCAACCTTGCCTATCGTCACGGGCTTGACATAACATTTGCCCCCAAGATTACGGCAGGCAAGGCCGGTTCGGGGCTTCACATACACATGAGGCTGATGCGTGACGGGCGCAGTGTGATGCTGGACGACAATCACCGCCTGTCGGTAGAGGCGCGTAAGGCGATAGCGGGCATGATGCTCATGGCACAGTCGATCACGGCTTTCGGCAACAAAGTCCCTACGTCATATTTCCGCCTTGTGCCGCACCAAGAGGCTCCGACCAACATCTGCTGGGGCGACCGCAACCGCTCAGTGCTCGTGAGAGTCCCGCTGGGATGGACGACATCGGTCGATATGGCATCATTGGTCAATGGGCCTTCTGCCGCAGGCCATCGGGACTTCAGTGGCAAACAGACGGTAGAGATGCGATCCCCCGACGGGTCGGCCGACATCTACCAGCTGATGGCTGCCCTCTGTGTGGCTTGTCGCCACGGCTTTGAAATAGATGACGCGCTGGCTGTGGCTGATGATAAATATGTCGATGTCGATATTCATAAGCCGGAAAACCGTGACAAGCTCATGCGTCTGCAGTCACTCCCCAAGTGCTGCACAGAGTCTGCCGACTGTCTCGACAGACAGCGTGATGTCTATGAGAAGTATGGAGTGTTCAGCCATTCTATGATTGATGGCCTCATCAGGGAATTGCGTGCTTTCGATGACTCTCATCTTTATGATGACGTGCAGAATGACAGTGCCAAACTGATGGAGCTGGTGTCAAAGTATTACTACTGTGGGTGATTTATACAAGGTTTGAAGATTAAGATTACATCGTATTATAACAACAGATGAAGAAAGTCATTTTTTCTTTCATAATAATTTTCTCAATTTCGACTTTGAGTGCTGCTGCTTATGGGGATATCTTTGACAGCAACATTTTCAATAATCAGACTCCGGAAGATGAATATCTTGAGGATGATGACACGAGTGACGACACTTTCGACTCGGCCGACATGCCTGTTGCCAATCCTGTCACGATCACTTGCTTCCTCGGCCTTGTCTATGTGCTTTATGCTTCTTTTATGAAACGGTGACTGCCGTCGTCCGCAGGTCTCCGAATTTTGTCCATGCCGCAGGTCTGACATTGCCTGCGGCATGGACTTTTGGTCTGTGGATATGCTTGGGCGATGTCTGGCGGTCATCAATTGCGGCTTAACGGTCAAATGATGTCATGCAATTGTTTCATTTGTTTGTGATATTTCATACTTTCGCTTCAAATTATGTACCTATGCTGTTTAGCGTGATCACTATAAACCGCAACAATGCAGATGGATTGCGGAAGACAATAGCCAGCGTACTTTCGCAGGACTTCTCCCAATATGAATATATTGTCATCGACGGAGCTTCGACAGATGACAGCGTGCAGGTGGCCGAGGACAATGCCGGGAGCATCTCGGCATTTGTCTCCGAGCCGGACAAAGGCATATATGACGCGATGAACAAAGGCATAAGGATGGCTCATGGCGACTATGTCATCTTCATGAACTCGGGAGATACTTTCGCCGACTGTAGGATATTGTCGCGTGTCGCAGCGACTGCCCCGGCTGCGGATTTTCTCATAGGCGGGATGAGGCAGCGGCGTGAGGGGAGACGCTATACAGCCGTCGAGATGCCGGCCACGGTCACGGCCTATGCTTTGCTCTACCGCAATTTTTGCCATCAGGCGACCTTCGCGCGCCGACAGGTCTTGCTTGAGCTTGACGGCTATGACCTCAGTGTCAAGGTGGCTGCCGATGCTTGTCTGCTGATGCTTGCCGCCATCGTCTACCGCAAGACATTCGCTACGCTGCCATTCTGTATTTGTGATTATGATGTGACAGGCATGAGCAGCCATTGCATAGATGTCGTGACGGCTGAGAAGCATGATTATTTCAGACGCATTGCCCCCAATGTCTATCCTGACTATGTGTATGCCCACAGATGGCTCAGATTACTGCCGTCCAACGTGCTGCGTGTCGCCAGACTCCGCATCACCACGCTGCTATCGAGGTTTTAGCAGGTATTATGATGGATAATATCATTCTCGGGAAAGTATTTTTGCCAAAAGTAGTTTTTTGCCATCTGCCGGGCAACAAATATTTGCCCAAAAATCTCCGCCTGCCGTTTCATCCGCTT
>DWUP01000098.1 GCA_020012075.1 Candidatus Avibacteroides avistercoris | reverse complement strand
CCCGTTGCCGTTGTATTCTCCGTTCCAGCTCACTGTGCTCGGCAATGTATAAGGATTGAACCCGCGGTAAGTCCTGCCGTAAGCGGCATTCATCAGATAAAGCGAGCCGAATGAGTCGGGTGTCTCCGCAGGGTCCCGGCCGATGCTGGCATCGACGACATAGACTGCTTGCGATGCGGAAGCATTTATCGTATTGTGGTCATAGTATTTGTCGTAGAAGTTCTCATTGACATGATAGACCACCAGACCGCTGCCGAGCAGTCCTGCCTCGAAGGGCGACGATGACTGTTGCCTGTTCTCTATGATGAAATAGTCATAGTCATCATTGGTGTTCATCCTGTAGGTCTGACGTGACTCGACGATGTTTGCAAGCCCCTCGACGCTGACGTCGTCAGTGAGGACTTCCGGCTCGGGGAGCCATCCGAAGACAATCCTTTGGAAAGGATTGACCATCGCCGGGCGGTCGCCGTAATTGCCGTTCCATGAGCCGTCGGCCAGTGTGTCCCAACGGCCTGTGCCGAGGAATTCGCCGCCGCTGCCTTCGTAGTCAGAGTCATAGAAGTCCATGGCACCGAGATTGTGCATGAATTCATGGCAGAAGACGCCTATGGTCGAGTTGATGGAGGTCTCGTTGTCCACTTGGATAAGCTCCGGCTCGACGGTGTAGGTGTCAATCAGGACGTCGTCGAATGTCAGCTTATTGTGTGAATAGTAATAGGTGAGCTGCGACGTGTGTGACCATATATCGTTGGTGTCGCCCGAGCTTTCCTGCCCGTAGCCTTGGTGGAGCACCATGATGCCGTCTACCATTCCGTCGCCGTCATTGTCGAAGTCTGAGAAGTCCACTTCCTGATCTGCCTTTTGCAATGCACGGTAGATCATGACTTCGGCGTTGTTGCCTGAATTGTCATAGTAGAAATAGTCATGCTCCTCGTCGAGGGTGAGCCAGTCGGTCACGGTCACGTCGATGTCGAGCTTGCCGCATGAGTTCTCATTGATGAAATCCTTGAACGAGCCTATCCCGTTGTAGCCCTTTTGGTTCATCATCTCCCTTATTTCGTCACTTGTGCGTGTGGGCTCGGTGTCTGCGAAATTGACAAGCAGCATCAGGAGTTTGCACTTGCCTTCGGTCGGGAATATCTGGTATTCGTCGCTTGACTTGGGCATCCTTGCCGCGGCCATCCTGCGCTGTCTCTCGCTGAAGGCTGCCTTGCCTCCGCCTGCCGCGCCGCTGCGGGTGAGCGATGCGCCCGCCGTGTCTCTCCCATAGATTGCTTCTGATGCCACGAGGTCGCCTGCCTCGTCATGTGTCGCATAGGTCAGGAAGCCGTCACTGTCCTTCAGGAGTCTGTGTCCATCGGGTGACTCAAACCAGCTCAGGCCTTCGTCACCGCACAGCATGGCCGTCACGGTGGTGCCGTCGGGCTGGCGGAATTCCCTGAGTTGTTTCTTGGCCGGTATCGCCGAGGCTTGGCCGCTCATGACGGCGCAAAATGCCAGCGTGGCCAGTAATCTGATATTCATTGTCATATCTTGTAGGTTATGAAATTTTGCCCGTAAATATACGACAATATTCCATCACGCGATGACATCCCCGGGCAAAATCGCCCGGACGTGCCGCCGGCGGGGTCTGACCCTATTAGAATGGCATCCTACCCTGTGCCATATAGGGTGGGATGCCATGCCCGGTGGGGTCGTATGCCAATGGCTGTGGCACGCCGTGCCGTCTCAGAAGCTGTAGGCCACGTCCACGCCGAAGTGGAACGGTTTGCCGCGCTGGAAGAAACCCGCCTTGTCGTCCATCGTCGCGCCGATGGTCTCGAAGTAGAATGTCTTGTATTCGGTGCCGGTGAGGTTTTTCATCCACATCGTCATCTTGAATCCGCCGCGACGGATGCCGCAATCGACGTCGAGCGTGGCATAGACGGGCTGGGTGATGTCATTCTGCTCGGTGAAATAGATCTTGCCGGCGGCATTGCACGATATGCCGAACGTCACGTTGTCCACCCATGAGCTTGACCTCGTGCAGTCGATGGTGTAGCGTGCCTCGGCATGGAGCGTGTGCGACGGCACCATGGGGATGAAGTGGCCGTCATAGTCGATGTCTTGCAGCACGTCGCCGACCACGGCATTGGTCACATAGTCTGTGAAGCGTGCGTTGGTATAGCCATAGCTGGCGGCCAACGTGAGCGGACGCCACGGGCGTGCGGCTATCGAGGCTTCGACTCCTATGCTGCGGCTCTTGCCGCTATTGACGGTCATGCGCCCCAGTCCGCCGGGGGCAAACCGTGCTATCTGCTGGTCGGTGGTGTGCATATAGAAGGCGGCAAGGTCGATGTCCACCTTTTCGTCGGCCAGATCGAGGTGCGTGCCTATCTCATAGTTCCATGTCTGCTCGGGCTTGTAGCTGATGATGTCATTGATGTCGGCATAGCCCTCGCTGCCTGTCCCCGTGCCGCCGCCTCCGGGACGCATTTGCATCAGGCGGTCACGCGCTATGTCTGAGAACATCTGGATGTTGTATCCTCCCGAGCGGTATCCGCGGCTGGCCGTGGCATAGGCGCTGCCTTGCCTGAAGGCATATTTGAGCGTGGCCTTGGGCAGCAGCTTCAGGTAGTGGTCGCTCTCGTTCCCGGCGATATTGATGTCCATCTGCACCGGGTCTCCCATCGGTCTGCCCATCATCGTCGCTTGTGCCGTGAGTGATGTGGCGGTCGAGTGGGTGATGCTCATCCTCTCATAGTCCAGACGCAGGCCTACGGTGAGCGACAG
>DWUP01000097.1 GCA_020012075.1 Candidatus Avibacteroides avistercoris | reverse complement strand
GCCCGCCGGTGATTCTCGCGGTGGCTTTGCGTGCATTCCAATGTGTCTTGATGGCTATGTCGCCCAGCTCGGTGTCGTGTATGCTCTGTATTTCTTCCAGTCGGCGTCGGTCTTGTGTGTGCAAAGATAGTGCTTTCCTGTGGCGATGTGCTGCCCGGCTGCCGCCGTGGCTGTCATTTTGTGCAATAAAAAAACGGCGTGATGCTTTTCACAAAGAATCACGCCGCAACATACGTTAATATCAAAATGAAGTTTTTGCCATTAAACAAGCTCTCTTGCCTTTGGAAATGAAATTTTATTAACCTACGTGTCAAAGGTAAGGCGAAGTTTGCTGAATACCAAATAAAATGCCATGAAATTTTAAATAATTCTTTCATTTTGTCATAATGATATTTGTGCGTTGCAATATAGGTGATATATGGTTTGCTTTCGCTTTGTTTCTGGTGGAAATGTCCGGATAAAGTGTCTTTTTGACAGCATGTGCCGCGCGTAGGCATCAGATTGCCTGTGATGTGATATTAAAAACTGTGTGCATGGAGTGCCATGAAGCTAAAAATCGGTCACGGTCGTTGAAGGGCGGATGTGCCATGGTGATGGCGGCAGGGTGGGATGCCGTCGCCTTAGCTTAGGCTAAAAATATGTGTTTTTAGGTTAGAGATATATAGACGTTAGGCTGCAAATATATATTTGCAGCCTAAGGAATAGCTCCGGGGTGCGGGCTTCAGTCTCTCTTTGTCTGGTGTTGTTGGCTTCGTGACGGGATGTGGCTGCCGCTGTGTGCGGCCGTCTGCCTTGCGATGTCTCGGGCAGTGAGACAAGATGCCCGCCGGCGTGGCTGTGTGGCCTGTCGCCGGCGGGCAATGGTGTGGTGCTGGGCGGATGTCATTCGCCCTCGGTGTAGCGCTCTATGGTCTGGCTGCGGTCGGGGCCGAGTGATATGATTTTGATGGGCACCCCGAGGTAGTCCTCGATGAATGATATGTAGGCGTTGAACTCTTCGGGGAACTCGTCTTCGTCTGTCATGTAGCTCATGTCTGTCTTCCATCCGGGCATCTCGGCATAGACCGGTGTGATGTCGTGTGTGATGTCGTAGGGGAAGCGGTCGGTCTCTGTGCCGTCGATGTCGTAGGCGACGCAGGCCTTGATGGTGTCGAAGTCGTCGAGGATGTCGCTCTTCATCATGATGAGGCGGGTCACTCCGTTGAGCATGACTGCATATCTGAGGGCGACGAGGTCTATCCATCCGCAGCGGCGTTTGCGCCCTGTGACTGCTCCGTATTCATGTCCGCGGTCGCAGATAAGGTCGCCGGTGGCGTCGTGCAGCTCGGTGGGGAATGGTCCCGCGCCGACCCGTGTGCAGTAGGCTTTGAAGATGCCATAGACTTCGCCTATGCGTCGCGGCGCGACCCCGAGGCCTGTGCATGCGCCGGCGCTGATGGTGTTGGACGAAGTGACGAATGGATATGACCCGAAGTCTACGTCGAGCATCGTGCCTTGTGCGCCCTCGCAGAGGACTGACTTGCCCTCGTCGAGCAATTGGTTGATGAAAAACTCGCTGTCGATGAGGGTGAATTGCTTCAGATATTCGATGGCGTCGAGCCATTCGCGCTCGGCCTCGGTGATGTCATACTGGTAGCCGAGCGATTGCAATATGGCTTCGTGGCGTGCTTTTGCTTTGGCGTAGGCTGCGGGGAAGTCCCCGAGGATGTCTCCCACGCGGAGTCCGTTGCGGCTGGTCTTGTCGGCGTAGGTCGGACCGATGCCTTTGCCTGTCGTCCCCACACGGGCATCGCCCTTGGCGGCTTCGTAGGCGGCGTCGAGGACGCGGTGTGTGGGCATGATGAGGTGTGCTTTCTTTGAGATATAGAGTCGCCGGGTCACGTCGTGTCCGCTGGCTGCCAGTTGCTCTGCCTCCTGACGGAAGAGTGCCGGGTCGAGCACGACGCCGTTGCCGATGACGTTGATTTTGTCGCCTTGGAATATGCCCGACGGGATGGAGCGCAGGACGTATTTCTGTCCTTCAAACTCTAATGTGTGCCCTGCGTTGGGGCCTCCTTGGAAGCGTGCCACGACGTCATATCGCGGGGTGAGGACGTCGACGACTTTACCTTTGCCTTCGTCGCCCCATTGCAAACCTAATAGTACGTCTACTGATTTCATGTTATTTCGTTTTGTTCTGTTTCTTTAGTTTCATTGTCTTTGCCCTTTTGCAGGTGCTGCATATACCATATATGTATAGGGAATAGTCGTTGGGGGTAAATCTCGGGAATCTGGTGTTGTCTATGATATTCTTGATGGCCGGGATGTCAAAGACCTGTGATTTGCCACATTCGGTGCAGATGATGTGATGGTGTGTCGTCAGGTCGAATGACTTTTCGTATTTTGAGCCGTTGCCGAGGTTGTGACGGACAATCAGCTTGGCATCAAGGAGCAGTGTGACGGTGTTGTAGACTGTGGCGCGGCTGACCCTGAACTTCATTTGTTCCATGCCTTGCAGTATTTGCTCTATGCTGAAGAGGCCGTCGAGTGAGTAGATTTTGTCGAGTATGGCGAGCCTTTCCGACGTTTTCCTTTGGCCGTTTTTCTCCAAATAGTCGGTGAAGAGTTTTCTGACTTTCTCTTGGACCCCGGTGTTCCCCATACGTTGAATGCTTGTCCGACAAAGGTAGGCAATTTTCCTTTAAATCATTACCGTCTCCGGCCAAAGATGTCTTGTCGTCTTGTCACATTCCCAGTGCGTAGGCCAGCTGTGTGTGCAGCTCTTGCCCGAGGGGGTTGCCGGCGTGTGTATATGGCTTGACGGCATTGAGGACTGCCCTTTTGCCCTCCTCGCTGCTGAGTGCCAGTTCGCAGAGTGCGTTGATGGCTGCCCGCCGGGGGTACATGTCTTCGGTCATGGCGGCAGCTATGGCTTGGTCGGTCAGCTCGTGGCGTGCCCGTTCATTGAGTGATGCTCCGCGTGCCATGAGGCGTGTGATGGTCAGATAACCGCAGTATTGCGTCATTTCGTCGTCTGCTGCTATCCATCTGAAGGCGGCCTCAGATGCGTATGGCAGGCGGCTGAAGAGGTTCATGCTCGTCATTTCGGCCAGTTCGCTATTGTGTATGTCGCTGATCCATATATCGGCAATCGCGGGGTCAAACGTCTCGGCGGGCTGCAAGATGCCGGCCATGATCTGCAGTTCGCGTATGCCGCTCTTCCACAGTTCTGATGCAAGGGCGTGGTCGGGGGTATATCTCCGGGCAATCTCTCGGATGCGCGGGTATTCGACACCGAAGTTGAGGCGGTAGTCCATGCCCCGCTCGCGCATGGCTGTCGAGACCATCCCGTTCATTGCAAGGCGGCATTGCGTCTTTATGTCTTTGATTGTTTCTTCGATGTTAGGCATATAAGTGAAGTGTTGCTATATTGTTATGCCTGCAAATATAGTGCTTTTCATGCTTATGGCGGCGGACTGTCATTGGTAGTCCAGTCGCCGTCTCTCGATGTAGGCGGGCTTGCCTGTCGTGGCATCGGTGGCCGTGCGCATGGTCCAGTTGCCAAGGCTGTCGGTGGCGGTGTAGGCGAACGTGATGGTCACTTCTGTCAGATTGTCGCCGAGCGATGCCTTGATATGTTCGCCCGAGGGGAACGGACCCTCACTCTCGTAGGTGAATGTCCTCGTGCTTGATGTGCAGTAGTCGGCCAAGCGGAGCAATCCGCCCAGCAGTCCCGTGTCTTGCACGGCTGCCACCCGCCCCATGTCGTCGAGTGTTATGCTTGCCGAGCATTGTGATGTTTCCCCTCCCGGGAATGACAGGTCAGTGACCGTGCCGTCATAGTGCAGTGCCGTGCCGTCTTGCCATCTGCGGAGCTTGATGACGATACCGGTGCGGCTGTCAGACGGCGTGACGGTGATGCTGTCGCCGTGGGCAGAGAATTCGAAGCCATTGACTGCCGAGAGCCGTCCGGCGGAGTCAAACCACACTTCGCTCAGCCAATCGTCGAGCATGGGCGGCAGCCCGTTGGCCAAATCCTCACGCACGACTGTCATCTGTCTGACATCGCCGTTGATACCCATTGCCGTGCGGTCGTCTATCCTGCGGTCATTGCCGCATCCGGGCAGTAAGATGAGTGATAATAATATAATGGTAAGGCGTGAGGACATGGCTGCATCACCATTCGATGAATTTACCACGTTGCCTGCGGCGTTCAAGCTCTTCGTTGAGGAAACGCTGCCTGTCTTTGGCAATGAAGCGACGCACCATGATGTTGGGGAAAGCCACGCCAATCGAGATGACGAGTATTATCATCGCCGAGTTGATGCCATTGTAGACTGCCGCCGTTACTTCACCCACGACGCCCGTCATGTTGATGAAGGCAAACAGCGAGCGATACATCAGGACACCCGGTATCATGGGGATGACACTGGGGATGGTCAGCACATGGTTGGGGACATGGAAGATGTGGACCGCCTTGACAGCGATGAGGCTCACGACGAATGCCCCCATGAACGAGCCTATCACCGGGCCGTAGCCGAGTTCGAAATTGACGAAGTTGCGGGTGCAGACGGCTATCATGCCGCCGATGGCGACTACCCACAACAGACGCCGCTGGATGTTGAATATCATCGAGAAGCCCACTGCCGATATTGCTGCGGCCAGCGCATAGGCGAGGTAGGTGTCATGTGGCACCATGCTGAGTTCGGAAAACTTCTTGTCGATGTTGATTTCCTGTATCGAAAGGGCTTTGATTGCACCGAATATGCCGAAGGCCATTGCCCCCATTGTCACCATGACATTGGTCGCACGCACCAGCCCCACTTGCAGATAGTTGTCGATGAGGTCATCGACGAAGTTGATCAGTGGCACTCCCGGCACGACAAACAGTGCACATGCCAGCAGCGGATGATAGGGGGTCTGCGACAATCCGCTCATCGTCGAGGCGTATGCCAAGCAGGTAGCGACGAAAGCGGCTATGGCGATGCTCATATAAGGGTTGATCCCGAAGTGGTTGCACTTCTGACGTGTCCAGTAGCCGGCAAAGGCGCAGATCGATGCGAAGAGGAATGCCATCCAGTCTCCCCCGAAGAGTTTGCAGAAGCCGCCACAGGCGAAAGCCGCGCCGACGGCGACAATCATCGGCCGATAGTTGCGTGGCTTGGTCGCGATGCGCACCAGCTCGGCTTCATATTGGTCGAGCGAATAGTCATTCTCGATGGCGCGCCATGACAGCTTGCTCACGGCGGTCAGTACGGTCATATTGACTGCATGGTTCCCGCACTTCTGGAATTTGGAATAGGAATGTGCTTCGTCACTCACATTGACGAGCAGCATCGTGTAGCTGGCCTCGATGTGCAGTTTGTCTTCGGGCAGCCCCAGATAGGCGGCGACACGCTTCATGTTGCGCATGACGCGGTTGGTGTCGGCGGCATTCTCTATTAGCAGTTTGCCGGTGCGCAGGAGCAAGTCGAGTTTGCGGCGCAACAGCAGCACGTCTTGCTCGTCATCCTGCGCGGCCTTGGGGCAGGCGCTGGCGTTTTCAATATCCATCATTTCTGTTTTTGGGCTGCAAAATTACAGCAAAAATGCCTCGCCGCCAATATCCGTGGCGACAACCGCGGCTCTAAAACTCTACGCTGAGGCCGATGGTGGGAATGAGCGAACCGCTGTCTTGGTCCACACTTTTCATCACATACCGTCGCGGGTCTGCCGGGTCGATGATGCCCGTGCTCATCAGTGCGTCGGGTTGGCGGTACTGCGAGACCGTCACATTCTGGAGGTCCACATAGACCCCGAAGCGCACACGGGGGAAGAAAAACACCTTGTCCACCCTGACATCGAGCTGGTAATAGGCGGGCAGACGCTCATCATTGTAGCGTGAATAGTCGAGATAGGGGCGGCCTGTGGCATCCCATGCCTCTATGAGCGACGATTTGTCCGCATCGTAGGGCGTGTAGGGTGCCCCGCCGAGGCAGCTGAGCCTCGCCCCTATGCTCCACGAGTGCGGCAGTTCGTATGTGCAGCTTGTGTTCCACACGAAGCGGTTGTCCCATGCCGAGGCGATATATGGGCTGTGGCGGTCGTTGCGGTACTCGCTCTTGTAGATGGTGAGCGACGACACGAGGCTCACTTTGCCCGGCACTTGCCATTTCCCCATCAGTTCCACGCCGTAGGAACGTCCTGAGGCCGATGATATGAGTGCTTCGTTGCCGACGACGCCATAGTCATTGCCCTTGCAGAGCAGCGGGATGTTGTCGCTGACAGACAGGGGGATGTCGGTGTAACCTTTGTAGAATGCCTCCACCGACAGCGAGGCGTTGGGCCTGACATTCCAATTGACGCCCAGCGTGCCTTGCATGACGTGCATATAGTCAAGCCCCGTGTTGGCATAGTGGCCGTCGTTGTCCTTGTAGCCCAGTGCTGTGTAGGCCGGCAACTGGCTGTAGTAGCCGGCGCTGGCACTGATGTCCACATGCCGTGACGGCGAGTAAGTCACTGATGCACGCGGCGAGATGTTGCGCCACATCTGCGATGTCTTGTGTGAGAAGTCCGTGCCGTCGCTCCTGAAGCCGAAGGAGGTGGAGAAGCGGTCGTCGGCCGACGTATAGGATGCCGTGGTATAGATGCCCCACATCACCAGCCCGAGGTCGGTCGAATAGGTGGATGTCATGGTCCTGTCGGTGAATATCCGTCTGAACGACTCGTCGGTGTAGGAGGCGTATGCAACGTCGGCTCCCACCGCCCACGTCCAGCGTCCGAGGTATGCCTTGTTGTCAAACCGCAATGAAGTCTTCTGCTCGATGGAGCCGATGCGCAGTGTCAGGTTGTCTTCCGACGACTCGTCGTTGTTGCGGTATTTGAAGTTGCGGTTGTTCAGCCAGCTGTGACCGAGCGAGAGTGTCTGCACGTGCCGCCCGCCATAGTGCTTGTAGGCCGCCCCGGCGGTGAACGTCTCTTGCTTGATCGTCGGCAGATAGCTCAGCAGATATTCGGCATTGCCGCCGGTGATAGACGTGTTGAGCTGCATGTCGTCGATGCCGAACAGCCCGAGGATGGTGAGCTCGTTGTGCCTGTCAATCTTGACCTTGAGCTTAAGCTGCCCGTCGGTGTACTTGGGCAGGAATGGCAGACCCAGCATCTTGAAGAGCAGTTGCAGATAGGATTGCCGCACCGACACCAGATAGCTGACCCGCTCGCCGATGTGCCCGTCGCCCGTGAACGACACCTCTGACGCACCGAGCGTGGCCTTATAGGTGTTGCTCGTCATGTTGCCGTCCTTGAGGCTGAAGTCGAGGATGGAGCTGAGCGCATTCCCCTTGTCGGCCGGGAAGCTCCCGGTGTAGAACTTCACTTCGCGGAGGAAGTCGGCGTTGATGATGCCCACTGGCCCGCCCGATGCCCCTTGTGTGCTGAAGTGGTTGATATTGGGGATTTCGATGCCATCCATGAAGAATCGGTTTTCAGACGGCGACCCGCCCCGCACGATCAGGTCGTTGCGGTAGCCGGCCGGCGAATAGCTCACCCCGGGATAGGAACGCACGATGCGTGAGATGTCACGGTTGCCGCCGGGACTCTTCTCGATTTCTTGCAGTGAGATGAGTCTCAGGCTGTTGGGCGCATCGGGCAGGCGGCGGAACACCGACGACGTGACTGTCACTCCGTCGAGCATCTCGCTGTCTTCCTCAAGCTCTATCTCGACGAATGGTGCGGTCTGCGCCACTTGATAGTCTGATGTGACAGCCGTCTTGTAGCCTACAAACGATGCCGTGAGGCTATAGAAACCCGGCTTGAGTCCCGTGATGGTGAATGTGCCGTCGTCGGCGGTCGTCGCCCCCACTGTGGGCAGGCCGACGACTGACACGTTGGCGTAAGCGATGGGGGCGCGCGACATCTTGTCGATCACACGGCCGCGGATGTCATAAGCCGCAGCCGTCGCCGCCCAGATGACGAGCATGAGTGCGGTGGCGGCAGTCATGATTGTCTGTTTCATCATTTCTCCTTTCATTGCCGGTGCAAAGTTATGCTTTTTTATCCCATGCCGGCAAGCATCAGCCGCGGCATGTCACTGTCGCCATGGCCGTGGGCGTGCTGCCGGTGATGCGGGCAAAAGCGGCGGCAAGGCATGCCGACTTGCTGACGGCCGTACATAAAGTTGCCCCGGGTCGTATGTAAACTATAAACGCAAGTTGCGAATGTATATTCTAAACTTGCGAATATACATACGAAACTTGCGTTTATATATTCGCAACTTGCGAATATACTTTGTCCGCCGTGCTTCCGGGTTTATGCGGGGAGGCATATAAGTTTTGGTGCGGGGTCAGGCGCGTCTGCGTCTGCCCCCGCACCGTCAGATGGTGGCCGGACTGTCCCGCTGTGCCCCGCTCTCTGTCGCGGGGGCGGTGTGTGGCGGGCGGCTACCTGCCGCACAGGGCTTTGAAGTCGCAGTAGGCGCAACGGCTCTCGTCGTCGGTCTGCGTGTAGTTGTCGGTGCCGCAGAAGATGTCTGTCACGATGGAGGCGATGCCGTCGTCCACCTCACGCTTGATGGGGCGGATGTCATCGACCTCGTCGCGTCCTATCTTGAGGGCGGGGGACTCGTCGCGCCGTTGCTTTTGGATATAAAGCAGGGCCGGCGACACTGCTACCTTGCCGCCGGTGAGGTCGGATATGATGGAGGCATAGAGCAGGGTCTGGAGGTGGTAGCCCGAGTGCTTTTCGTCACGTGCGAAGATTGTGCCGAGGTCTTTGGCCGTGGCTTTGCTCGCCCCGGTCTTGTAGTCGATGACGCGCAGTGTGCCTCCTGCCGCCGATTGCCCGCCGGTGACATAGTCGATGCGGTCGATGTTGCCTCCCAGCCGCAGGTTGATGTCTGTGCCGTCATTGAGGCGTATGGTCATCGGGCGGCTGACGTTCACCTCAGAGCCTATGTAGTGGAAGCCGCCGAGACCGGTGTCGATGTCGAGGAGTTTGCGCACCAGACGGATGATGACGGCGCGGTTGATGAGCTGGATGCCGTTGTATTCCACTCCCGGGCACTCTATGCCGGCTTTGACTTGCGTGGCGAGACTGTCTATGCCGTCGAGTGCCGCCTGCTTGAACATATATTTGCGGAAGTAGAAATCCACGATGTCATCGACTGGCATTGCCCCGGCGCCCGCGTCGTCGCCGTGCAGCGCCTGTCTGATGCGTGGCGCGTCGATGAAGTTGTCGTCAGAAGCGAGGCGGTCATAGACCTCCTCGGCCGTGGCATGGAATATCGTGCCGAACAGTGCACTGTCGATGTCCTGACTCATTTCTTCGCTCGGCTTGAGACGGGCGATATATCTGAAATAGAACTTCAGACGGCAATCCAAGTAGACATTGATGGCCGATGGCGAGAGTATGCGCCTGTTGCTGTCGAGCCGGTCGGTGGTGTGCCAGATGGTGCGGCGTGCGCCGGGATTGTCAGCCCATGCGGCCAGCCATGCATCTATGTCGCGGCTTGCACTGCCGGTCGTGCGGTCGGCAAACCTTGCCTTGAGCCGTCCCAGAGTCTGATTGTCACGTGGGATGGCTATCTGCGGCCTTTCGCCGGGCTTGAGGCGTGGCACGAGGACGAAATTGTGTATGCGGCAGCCATGCCGTGCGATGAGTTGCAGGATGAAGCGTGACATCTCATTTTTCTTGCCATTCTCCACTTCGTCATTATAGACCAGACAGAGCCTCTCGCACCGCCTGACGAGTCTGAAGAAGTAGTAGGCGAAGACTGCCACGCGGCGGTCGGGGGTCGTCATCCCGAAGGCGCGGCGCAAAGTGTCGGGGATGAACGACGGGCGGTCGTCGTGCCGTGGCAGCATCCCCTCATTGACATTGAGCATGATGATGTGCCTGAAGTCGAGATTGCGCGTCTCGAGCATACCCATCACTTGCAGCCCGACGGCAGGTTCGCCGTGGAAGGGGATGCTGATGCCCTTCATCACACGGTCTATCAGGCGGAGCATTGTCGGCCTGCCCACATCGAGTGTGCCGCTGTCGATGAGTGATGCAAAGCGTGAGAAGGTGGTGTAGGCTTGGAAAAGGCTCTCGTTGTATAGCTGTGTGAAGAGTGCCGCCTCTCCTTGGCCGGCATCCTCTGTGCCGTCATGTGCATCGCCCTCACGGTTGTCGTGTATTGTTCGGGCCACTATGGTGATGAGGCTGAGCACATAATTGCAGAAGCCCGAGTTGTCGGTTTGCGGAGTGAATACGGCTTGCATCGTGTCGTCTGTCCGGCCATCGGCGGTGCAGAGCTGCCCGGGGCGTGGGTAAAACAGGTTTTGGCCTACTATGTGGGCGAGGATGCCGCTTGCCAAAGGCGAAAGGAGCGGTGCATAGGGGTGGCGCAACAGTTTGCAGACACATTGATGGCTGAAGCATTGTCTGGCGAAGTCATAGCTGTCTTGCAGCCCGGCAAGGCAGTTGATGAAACTTGCCACCGGGGTCTGGGCCAGCGGGTAGCCCATAGTGACATTGAGCGCACGGACATCGTGTGGCAGGGTGTGCATGACTTGCTGCAATTGTCCTTCGTCACAGAGCACGATGGCGGTGTCGCTCTCGTCATCAGTCTTGTTGTCTGACAGCCATTGTCCTGCATATTGTGCCTGCATGTCGCCGGTCTTAGATGAAATGACAGTGATGTCGGGGGCTGTGTCCGGCTCGCTAACCGCATCGGGCAGCGAGTTGGGGAATTTCTCGATATTCTTCCGGACGAAGCGGCCTGCTTCGTCATTGTCCCATGTCCGGTCGTAATCCCAATAGAACAGGGCGCGTCCGTCGTCGGCAAGCTGCCTGAATATTAGTTCCTCTACTTTGTCGATGACGTTGAAACCTATGAAAGCAAAGTTGTCGTAGGGTAATGCGGTGATGGTGCCTTGCTCGGCGACCCGTCTGTATAAAGCTCCCTCGTAGGCCATCCCCTCGCTTTCCAAGTCGGAATTGAACTGTGTGTATATGTCGCCCAGTTTTTCCCACATCTGTATGAACCTCGTCTTGAGCTTTGTCAGTTTGTCGGCCGAGAAGCCTGCGAAGAAGTGGCGTATGCGTTGCTCCATCTCGGGACTGATGTAGCCGGTGTCCTCCATCTTGTTCCAATCATCTATCTGCTGGAACAGAGAGCGGGCGTCGATGAGGTTTTTGTCAATGTCGTCGAAGTCTGAGAGCAACGTTTCTCCCCATTGGTAGAAATAGTCCAGTGTCTCGGGTGATGCATCGGTTTCGCTGCGTCCGTCTGCGATGCGGGCGGCAGTGACCGTGCGGTATGCGTGGTATAGGCGGCAGACCAGCTCTATCGTGTCTGGCACGGACACGGCAGGACATGCTTCGCGAAACAGCTCGCTGATGGTCAGATAGCGGGGTGACCAGATGGGGTGTTTCTCACCTTCGGCGAGGTAGCGGTCAAAGAACAGGGCTGCACGCTTGTTGGGAAAGACGGCTAGGGTGGATGACAAATCTTTGCCTATCCTAACCTTCATGTCTTTGGCAACAGATTGTAGGAATTTGTTCATCTCAGACTTCTATTATTTTGTTTTCATATACATACCACAGATAACCCTTGACGGTCATTCCGCCTGCCGGCTTGTGGCCGAAAGTGACTTTGGCAAGCAATTCCTTGTAGTGTTGCACTTGCTCGCGGTGCTCATTGTGTGGCTTGCCGAATTTGAAATCCACCACCGTCACCGTGTCATCTTTGACAATCACACGGTCAGGCCTGCACTGCTGTATGTCGCCTCTTGCATCGCAGTAGATCATATTGCACTCGTTGTACAGGCGGTTGCCGCTGTCAAACCATCCGTAGCCGGCGACCGATGCAATGCGCTTGATGGCCAGTGATTTTGCTTCGTCCTTTTGTCCGGCATCCTTGAAGAGGCCTTGGTGCCAGATGTCGCGGACGGCTTTGTCTATCTCGGCCTCGCTGCCCGTGGCAAGTGATGAGAATAGTTGGTGCATGACTACGCCTCGATCAATATATTCTTGCTGCTGCACGTCACCGTGCATCATGAATTTTTCAGATTTGTTGCTTTGGCGGAAATTGATTCTCATCGGTGCATTCTTCATTTCTGCGGTCAGGTCGTGCGGTGTGGTCGTCAGAGGGTTGTCAGATGTTTCACCGCTTTTGTCTTTGCTTTTGTAGATTCTTTCCCCGACCTCGAATGTCGGAAGGGGGGACTGTGAGATACGTTTCATGCTGTCACTACCTAATGCCATCAATATTTGTTCGCCGACGGTATTGGCCTTTTCGCGTGTGATGATTACCATGTTTTTCTCTGCCCTCGTAAGAGCTACATAGAGCAGATTGATGCTATCGACATTCATTTGCTCTGTTTCTTCTTCGTAGGCTTCCGCAAATCGGCTTTCGGCCATACGTTTGCCGTAGGAGACAGGCAGGATGTCGAGACCTTCGCCGCTCTCTGCTATGGGATTGTTGCACCACACGATGTTGTCGGCCAGATGTGATTCGGTCGTCAGACTCCAGTCGCAGAACGGTAGCAAGATGGTGTGTGCCTGCAGTCCTTTGCTTTTGTGTATGGTCATTATGCGTATCCCGTCAGGGGACCCTGCCGAGACAGTCCTTGCTGACAATGATTCGTCCCATTGCTTGAGGAATGTCGGGATGTCAGTCCCGTCGTCGGCCGATGAATCCTTGACCAAATCCATGAACGTGCTTATATATGCCTGTTCGTCACAGTAATCGAATATCTTGAATATCCTCGCCAGATTGACTGTCGTCTCGTAGAGTGGCATGGCCCTGAGTTCGTCATAGCGGGTGACGAATTCAGGCGGCAATGCCGTGGATGCCAATCCTTCATGGTCGCTCAGCAGGGTCTCGTTCCACTGGCGGCATGTCTTGCCGTCGGTGGCAAGTTGTGCCATGGCAATGTGGTCGTTGCTGTCGTTCAGATATCGCAATGCCGAGATGACGATTGATATGGCGTGCGAGGTGCCGAGTCTGAATGCTTCCTCACTGATCAGAGTTACTTCAGGCATTGATGATGAGATGTGGTCGGCTATGTCGCGTATTGCATTGCGCCGTCTCACGAGGATGCAGATGTCTTTCTGCCGCAGCCCGTGTGAGAGCAGGTCTCTTATCTCCTCTGTGAGTTGCTCCAGGGTCTGTGCCACGTAGTCGGGCTTTTGTCTTTCGTCGGCATTGTCTCCGGGCGTTTCGTCAGGTGTCATGCCCAGTTGCACTACTTTGACATGGCCTTTGTCCCTTGCTTTGCCGGCCGGCAAGTCCTGTCTGACGTCGCTATAGGCTTGTGTCAGTTTGGGCAAGCCCATGGCGCTGACGATTGATTCGAAGAGTGTGTTGTTGAACGTGACCAGATTCTCTTCGCTCCGTCTGTTGGTCGCGAGGGTTTTTTCTTCGCACTTGAATGGTGCAATGTCTTCTCCGAGCCGCGAGTTGAGTATGTTCCAGTCGCCGCCACGCCACCGGTATATGCTCTGTTTCACATCACCGACGATGAGGTTGTGTTTGCCGTTGGCAAGGCTTTCTTTAAGTAGTTTGCTGAAGTTTTCCCATTGCAGTGTCGATGTGTCTTGGAACTCATCGATCATGATGTGCTCTATATAGTTGCCGAGTTTCTCATATATGAATGATGGGTCGTCGTCTCCGATGACTTCACGTAGCAGGCTGTTGGTGTCGGCCAGCAGGAAGCGGTTTTTTTCTTCGTTTGCTTTTTTCAGTGTCGCCGATATGTTTTCCAGCAGGCTCAGGTTGTTGATGTCTTTGGAAGCGAGGTCGATGGTGTTGATGATAGAGTTAGCTTCCGTCCTGGCTTTGTCTGCGTGTCTCATGAGTGCGGCCAATTGTGGTGCGAGTTGCTTTGCCGTGTCGGGAGACTTCTTGCTTACCCATTTGTCGGGGTCGTTCATTGCCTCTTCATAGGTGCTTGTGGCAAATTTGCTGTCAGACATCACGCCTTTGCCCAACTTGATAAAGAAGCCGCATGGTCCGCGCTCGCCTCTCATGAAGTCTGATGCGGAAAGGCCGTTGTCGCGTAGCAAGTCATCAAACTGTGCGACATATTGGCCTATTGTCTCTGTCGCCGATTCCCGTTGCCGTGCGAGTGTCAGTTTGAATCTCTCGATGGTCTGATGCGTAGGCCTTGTCTGTTGTGTGGCATAGGTCTCATCGAAGATATGGCGGGAGAATCCCTTTATGCTTGCGTCGATTTTCCATCCTTTGTCATCTGTCATGCGCTCTTCTATGTATCGCAGGATGGTCTTCAGCAATTCTCCGTCATTGTGCAGGTTTTCGAGCATTGAGTCTACGGCTTCATCGAGGGCTTTTGTCGAGTCGAGTTCGATGTTGAAGCTGGTGCTCAGCCTCAATTCGTGTGCGAGCTGCTTCAATACCCGCTGGAAGAATGCGTCTATCGTCTCGATGCGGAAGTTGCTGTAATCATTGATGATGGATGTGAATGCCCGGGACGCACGCTCTGTGATGTAGTCGTCGGTGAAGTCCCCGTTCCTCTCTTTCAACACTTCGCGATAGGGGACTGACGAATCAAGGCCGTGCGCCAGACCATAGAGCTGTGACAGAATCCTCGTCTTCATCTCGATGGTTGCTTTGTTGGTGAATGTCACCGCCAATATGCGCTTGTAGGCAGCAGTGTCGCGCAAGACCATTTCGATGTATTCTACCGACAGGGTGAAAGTCTTCCCGCTGCCGGCAGAAGCCTTGTAGACGACCAGTCCTTGTGTCTTGTCATTTGTGTCCATTGTCACAGTTTTTGGGTTATTACCTTCCCGTCGTCGAAGGTCAATGTCACGATGACGACAGTATTGCTATATGCCTCGTCCAGCGTTAAGATCGTTGATGGACGTGTTGCCTCGGCGATACAAATGCCATCCACAGTCCAGACCTTGATGCCGGCTATTTGTCCGTTGTCCCCTATGTTGATGATGTTTGCATGGCGGCAGACAGGCACAGATGTCGGTGGAGTGAGGCCCACCACGGGTTCATCCGGCTCGCCGGGAAGCTCCACGTAAGGCTTTCCCACGGGATAAACCTCGACCAGTGAGGGGAGGCAGTCGGCCTCCCAACTGATGCGGATGGCCGAGATACTGTCTGTCCCCGCCACGTCATAGTGCATGACTGTACCGGTCAATGGTCCCAAGTCGATGTTTTGCCCGTCGGCCAGCAGTTCGACGATGGGAGCGCTTGCTGCATCGGTAAAGTCTGTGTATTGGTAGATAGTGATGGTGTCTATACTGATGTTCTCTATGAACCGGTAAATCACCCGGCCCGCCTCGTCGGGAGAATAAGTGTCGTCGAGCCTGCGGTCGGACAGACACGGCACCGGCTCACCTTGGTCGTTCACGGCTTGTGCTATGTCTGTCGCGCTCATGACTGAGAAATCTGCCACTTGCAGCCATTCTTCGCTGCCCGATGTCCTGATGATGAGGCGTATGTAGCGTGCTTGCCGGCCGCCGGCATCGCATGTGTATCGGTTGTCATCGTCCAATTCTCCGCGTGTGAAAGCAGCTACTTCGTCCCATGACAGGCTGTCGGTCGATGTCTCAATGGCCGCTATGCCCGATGGCTTGTCACCATCGTTGAACTTGACTGTTATTTCATGGCATGTGGCAGTTGTCCCAAGGTCGAGGGTGATGCAATCTCCCTCTTGCTGCTTGCGGTCGCTCCAGAAGAAAGTGCCGGTGTCGCCGTCGGTCACATTGTCTACGGTGTAATCTTCGTAAGCCTCCATGTTGGTCGAGGCGGTGGCTGCCGCCGTCCCGTGTGCTTCCTCAAATGTGATGACTATCGAGTCTGTGGCGACCGTGGTACTGTCATGCGGGTCTGTGTTGCGCAGGCGGAAGTAGGCCATCTCCTGCCTCGTCGTGTCACCGTGCGATGCTTCTGTCCACTGCTTGCCGCTCATCGAGTGTTGCAACTGCAAGGATGGGGTGTCATCTTCCGGCCATGTCACGAAAGATGCCGCTTTGATGCTGTTGAGGTTTATACCTATGTATTCATTGCTCCCGAGTTTCAGGCTCGAAAGTCCCTTGAGGGCAATTCTGCCGGTTGCTACATTTATGCTGATCCTTGCGGGGACAGTGTCGAGATTGGTGATTATCTCAGGCTCTTGCCTGCGCTCCGGCAGGTTGTAGGCGAAATCGTCGATGAGGCCTGCAATGTATTCGGCGAAAGGCTCCATCTGTTGTTGTGACGGGCTGACTTCTTGGAGCCGTTGTGTGACATCGTTGCCCGAGCCCTCAAACACCGTCACAGCATGGTCCGGGTCGGTGTGCAGCCTTGCGGCAGCCTCTGTGATGCGCGGGGCGAGAGTCCATGCTGACTCATCTTCACCTTTCATATATGTTATGGCATCGGCAATTATGCCTGCCATGCATCCGAGTTTTGCTACCCATGGTTTGATGTCGGCATACATCAGGCTGTATCTCGGGTCGTCGCTCGTCTCCATATCTGCGAGCTTGGTGCAAGCCTTGCGTATCCTTTCGGCCTCGTCCATCAGCTTGTCTGCGCATCCGGGCAGTTTCCCGGGGCTGTATTCGCGGCGGAACTGCTCGTAGAGGTCTGTCAGGGTCTGCTCTTCGACAATGGCATCAGAGTTGGCAGCGAATGTCATCAATGCTTCGCGCATCTCCTTGTCGGTGTATTCTGCCTTGAAGAAGTCCTCCCAACTCTTGTCGGCATCGAATGTCGCAGGATGCCACGCATATTCAGCCGCCCCGAATAGTGCCACCTTGGAGGCATTGCCCTGCACCATAGGGTTGAGCACGAGGCCGGCGAGCGAGCCGATGGGCGCTGTGTCCTCGATGGTCCAGTGTGTCGTCAGGCTGCGCATGTACAATCTGTCGTCGTGGTCGTCATTGACCGGATTGTTCCACCACATGACGGGATGGCGTGCCACACGGCCGGCCATGTCGTCGATGGACGAACCACGGATGTTGGAGAAACAGTCATACCCGGTGAAAGCTATGACCACGTCGGGGTCTACCGTGGCAAGGCTTGTGAGGGTATATGAAGATGAATAGTTGAGCGCATAGGCTGTCGGCACGAAAAACAATGGTGTGACACCGTCATCGCCGCCGTCGCCGAATGTCGAGCGCAGCTGTTCCTGTGCGCGGTCGGCAAGTCTGGCCTGCATAGCTCCCGACGGAGTGTAGCTCATGTCGTCGATGAAGATGCCGAATGCCCTCACCCCGAGGTCGTGCATGTGCTTGAATTTGTCCATTATGTCGGCGACACCTTGGTCTATGGAGCTTTCGTCCGTGAAGCTGATGCCGTTTTGCATCCCCGGATGAATCGCCCACACGAAGTCTACGTTGCAGGCTTTTGCTATGGCGGTCAGCTCCCTGAAATCGTTTTGACAGAGCACTCCGTTGCGCTCCTGCTCTTCTGTCAGCCGGGTGGGATAGTCCTCGCGCCACTGGCCAAGGTGGTAGGGGTCAGACTTCGGGCCGTAGATGAAGGTGTTCATCTTATATCTCTTGCAGAATGCCAGCAGCTCGGCTATCGTCTCGTGCGAATAAGGGATGCCATAGAAGCCCTCGACTATGCCGCGATGCTCGGTGTGGGCGAAGTCACGTATGGTCACACCGCCGGCTGCCCCGTCTGGCGATTGCCCGAGTATCTGGTCGAGTGTGGCCATGGCATAGTATTCTGACCCATTGCCATCACCGATTATGGCTACGCCGTTGAGCCCGTCGGCATTGGTCACCGCTATGCAGTGGGCGTCAAACTTGTTGTCGGCTGCCACAAAAGCATCTCCTGTGAGCCCGAGACGCGATGCATAGCTGTCTGCCACTCCGCCCGAGCCGTTGCTGCCGACGATGACGTTGGGCAATGTGCCTGACATCCGGTCGGCGAGGACATAGTCCAGCCCGTGACCTGTCAGCACTTCGATGAGGCGGTCGATGGATGTCTGCGCGATGTCTGCCTCACAGACGACATTGACCGTCCCCGTGATGCTGACTGTTTCGCCCGTCTCATCCATCTGCTGCGGGGTGGGGTGTATGTCGTAGCCTGCATATACGATGGCCGCCATTAACAATGAAATGGCGCATGCCATAATCCTCTTACTGTTCATAGTCATATTCCTTTTGAGACAAATGCCGATGACGGCGACTCGGCCGCCATTTGCAAATATATGGATTATTCGGCATTGTGGGTGATGGTGCGGTGCCTCTTGGTTGCAGGGTATGATGCCGTGGCGATTATGGTCAGACCCTGTGACAAAAAAGACCGTATGCCATCGGTCGTGGCATACGGTCTTTTTGCCATTGGCTCGGTGTGTCATCCGCTGATGGAACGGATGCTGTGCAGACGGTGTGTGTAGATGTGGCGCGACTCGTCGAATATGCCGCATGAGTCGAGGCGGTCTATGCGGACCGAGCCTGATGCGTGGATGATTGAGCCTCCGTCCATCACCATGCCGACATGGACTATGTGGCCGTCGGCATTGGCGAAGAATGCGAGGTCGCCGGCCACTCTCTTGTTGAAAGGCACTTGGCGGCCGCACAATGCCTGCTGTGATGCGTCGCGTGGCAGTCTGATGCCGTGGAGGGAAAACACGACCTGCATGAAGCCTGAACAGTCCATCCCGAAGATGGTCTTGCCTCCCCACAGGTAGGGCACGCCGAGAAACCGCTGGGCTGTCAGTGTGAAACGCCCCACGATGGGGCCTATGGCCGAAGGCTCGACCGAATAGACCATGCTGCGTGCCGCGAACGTGCCGCGCTGACTGTCGCAGTGCGGCAGCAGACTGCCGGCGGGCAACCACGTGCTGCGTCCTGTCGTGACGTTGCGGGCCTCTGCGACGGGCGATGTGACGACGCAACTGCCGTATCCGAGCAGTGTGTCCGTATTGGCTTCTGCCACGGCGTCAATCATCCTGCTGTCCACCCATCCGGAATATCCGTCGGCTTCCAGCTCGACGCGGCTCCAGTTGCCGTGCGTGTCCATGACGCGGCACAATTCGCCGAAGAGCATCTGTGTGACCATTTCCGCCCTCTCCGAGGGGAAAGCACGCACCGGGACGAGTGGCAGATAGGTGATTGAAGGGTTCTTTTCCATCTCGGGCTAAAACATTTTGTTCAGTTCGTCGTCTTTTATGGTCACGATGGTCCTTTTGCCGTCGGGCGTCATCTTGTGGTCGGGCAAAGCGAGCAGGTGGGCGACGAGGTTGTCCATTTCGTTGGTTGAAAGCACTTGTCCGTATGGTATGGCCGATGATTTTGCCAGATTGAGTGCCATGGATGTCCGCAGGTCGTCTTTGACATCCTTGGCTCTGTCGGCGACAGAACGGAGCATTTCTCCTATGACCTTGACATAATCGGCGCCATTAAGTTCGGGCGGCACTGCACTGATCGAGTAGGAGCCTCCGCCCAGATTGGTGATTTCGAAGCCCAAAGCCTGCATGTCATCGGCGATGACGGGCATCATGGCTTCTTCAGACGGCGAGAGTGTGAGTATCTCGGGGAATAAAAGCCCCTGTGAATTGCCGTCGTGCCTGTCTATCATCCGGCGGAATCGGTCATACAGGATGCGGACATGTGCGTGGTGCTGGTCGATGATGAGCAGTCCCGAGGCGACCGATGTCAGGATGTAGCGTCCTTTGTATTGGAAGTAGATGGATGTCTTGTCTGATTCATCGGTGAAGAATGTCTCATTGGACTTGCTCTCGAGCACGATGGTGTCGGCATTGTCGTCGGGCGCGGCCGGCGTCATCGTGCCGCCACCGACGGCGTTGGCCAGGTCGTCGTCCCACGAGCCGGCGTCGAAATCGTCGTTTCGCCTCAGACCTTCATAGAGCTCACGCCAGTTGTTGTCGCTGTCGCGCCTGTGGCCGTGGTCGAAAGGATTGTAGCTGTCATTGACAGACACCCGGGGCACGTCGGTCTTGCCTCCCGATGTGAGCGGCGGGATGTCGGGCATCCCGTCGGTGTCGAAGTCTATCGCCGGGACTGATGATGAGTGTGCGATGCCTTCGCGTACGGCAGACAGGAGTATTTGCCAGATTGACTGTTCGTTTTCAAACTTGATTTCGGTCTTGGTCGGGTGTATGTTTACGTCGATGCTTGCCGGGTCTACGGTGAAGTAGATGAAATATGGCACCTGCTCGCCGGCGGGTATTATCTTGTCATACGCCTCCATCACGGCTTTGTTGAAGTATGGATGGCGCATATATCTGCCGTTTACGAAGAAAAACTGTTGGGCCTTTTTGCGTGAAGATGCGGGCGTGCCGATGAAGCCGTCGATAGTGGCAAGCTGTGTCGTCACTGCTATGTGCAGCAGTTGCTGACCCGTTTTGCGCCCGAAGATGTCCACTATGCGTTTTTTGGTGGTGGATGGCAGGTAGGAATATAGGTCATTGCCGTTGTGGCGCATGGTGAATGATATGCCGGGATTGACCAGCATTATGCGTTCCATCTCGGCGAGGATGTTGCTGAGCTCTGTGTGGTCGGACTTTAGGAACTTGCGTCTGGCAGGCACATTGTAGAACAGGTTTTTGACCATAAAGTTTGAGCCTTTGGGACATGCCACGGGCTCTTGTGATTTCACTTGCGATCCCTCGATGACAATCGATGTGCCTACTTCTTCGTCTTCTGTCCGCGTGCGTAGCTCTACTTGTGCCACGGCTGCTATTGAGGCCAATGCTTCCCCACGGAAGCCCATGGTGTGCAGTGCAAACAGGTCTGAGGCCATGCGTATCTTGGATGTGGCATGTCGCTCGAATGCCATGCGGGCGTCGGTCACCGACATGCCTTTGCCATTGTCTATGACTTGGATGCATGTCTTGCCGGCATCGGTGATGACGATATTGATGGAGGTCGCTCCTGCGTCCACTGCATTTTCGACCAGCTCTTTGATTACTGACGATGGGCGTTGTATCACTTCGCCTGCGGCAATCTGGTTGGCTACGGAGTCTGGCAGTAGTCTGATTACATCACTCATAAGCTAAACAATTTACCATACGATGAAACGACCGAAACCATCTGACCCTGCGGCCGGCGGGGTCAGACCCCGGCAGGCAAAACATACAATGCCATGCGGGTGTCATTCGCCTTCGATGATGACACGTGTGGGGAGTTTTATTTCTCTGGTTTCTATGTCTTTGAGTTTATCTTCTTCCTTTTTGCCTTTCCAGACGAATATGTCGTCCTTGTCTTTCGGGCGCAGGGCTTCGAGCCATACGAAGCCTTTGAGGAAATCTTCGCCTTCGGGTATCTGGTCCAGCGGGTATGCGACGCCGTTGGATGCCGGGCTCATGACCATGCGCTCTATGCGGCGGTCGCTGACATAGACGTTGAGCAGGCTTGTCTCGGCGACGTTCATGAGCAGCACGGTGCTGTCTTTTTCCTGCGGATAGTAGACCGACAGGACATTGCCCGCCACATCGATGCGGTAGACGTCGCCTTCGCCGTTGAAGTATGCGAACATTTCCTTGCCTGAGACTTGGTTGTAGTAGGTCGTGTCCACGTGTTCTACCGACAGTGACTGATTGTAGATGTGTGCCCAGTCGATGGTGGAGTCGTTCATGAAGATGTCTATCTTCTCGCCCAATATCTGTTGTTTGCCATGCCACAGGACCGGCTCGTAGAACATCTGCAGGCAGGAGTCGGCTGTCGAGAATGCCAGTGAGTCGCAGATGGCCTGCACGTCGCTGCGGTATATCCTGACTTTGCGGTAGGCCAGCATGTCGCGGTACATTGAGTCGGTGTCAATGTTGCGTGTGATGAGTTTCAGCGTGTCTGCGTGCATATACAGGCTGTCGCCTTGTGAGTAGTCGATTGCCACGGCATTGTGTGTGGCATAGGCATAGTCTGTCTTCTCGTCATAGAAGCAATAGTCCCCGAGCAGCAGATGCCTGTCGATGGTGTCTGTCAGAGTGACATTCATGAATGCTTCGCCGTAGCCTTTCTGCCGGTCATAGAAGATGCTGTCGCCTGTGAGCTGCTTGTTGTCGCTCGTCACTATCGAGCGGTTGAGCAGGATGGCCCGGTCGGTGCCTGTGTTGTAAAAGCCCAATTCTGAGTAGATGTGGCTACTGTCGTTGTATATGTCAGAAGGACCTACGATTTCGGCTATCTTGGTAGTGGTGGAATAGACCAATGTGTCTGACAGCAGGGTCATCTGTTCGTTGACAAGCTCTACGTCATGATTGAACTTGGCTATCTTCGTCTCCGGGCTGTATTGCCCCCAGAAAGATGTGAGTGTGTTTTTGTCGTCGTAGAGCGTGCCTCCCTCGAAGTAATAGCCGAGGTTGGCCACGCGGTCGAAGTTGAAACTGTCGGTCTCAAGGGTGGTATTGCGGTTGATCATCACTACGTTGTTGCGCATCTGTGCTATCATCGACTGGCCGTCGTAGAACAGGTGGTCGCCGTCGATGAAGAGGGTGTCACCTTGCTCCATGTGCACATGATTGAATGCCTCGAATGAGTTTGTCGCCTCATAGACATGGGCGCTGTCGCAATACATATACATGCTGTCGTGGCGGAACTTGACGTTGCCGATCAATATCTGCACGCCCGGGAGCCGTTTGTCGTCGGCTTTTGCCTTGTCGGCATGGAGGAGATAGACCTTGGTGACCTTTGGTTGCCCTTCTTGCTGCTGGGGCTTGGCCGAAGCAAATGCAATGACAGCCATCGTGATGATGGTCATCAGGACTGCACGTCGTCTGGCAATGAAAGCATGGATGCGGACTTTCATCTGGCGGGTGTCATTCTTTTATCCAACCTTCATATTTGAAGTCGCAGTTTCTCCAGGCGGGATCGATGCGGACGTATGTGGTTTTGAGCTTCTCCTTTATCCATTCCTTGAGCTTTTCTTCGCCCATTTGTTGTGTTACAAGGTCTTTCAGTCGCTGATAGTCTTCACTGATTGTGGCCTTGTGTCCTTCGGTCTTGGTTTTCAGCTTTACTATCGCGCAGACTTCCATGCCGTTGTCGGTGACCATTGTAAAGGGGTCGGAGATTTCGCCTACTTTGAGGGCATCGACTACGCGCGCTATCTCTTGCGGGAGTTGCTGCATCTCAAACTTCGACGTATTGTCATAGGGGTTGGGCATCAGTCCGTTGTTGAGTCTTGTGTCCTTGTCATCTGACAGATAGAGCGCAGCCTGCTCGAAGGTGTATTTGGCGTTGCGGATGTTGTCGGCTATGGAGTCGAGCGTGAGCATCGCACTGTCGATGGCCTCTGACGGTATGTGCGGGCGTAGGAGTATGTGCCTGCAGTTGATGCGGTCGCCGCGTTTCTCGATTAACTGTATGATGTGGAAGCCGTATTCGGTCTCCACAATCTTTGAGACCTTGTTGGGGTCTTGCAGGTTGAATGCCACGTTTGCAAACTCCGGGAGGAGTTGTCCGCGTCCCATGAAACCGAGTTCTCCGCCTCTCATGCGCGATCCCGGGTCTTCTGAATAGAGCAAAGCTAATGTCGAGAACGATGTTTCGCCCGAGTTGATGCGGTCTGTGAATTCGCGTAGCTGTGCCTTTACGGCATCTACCTCTTTTTGTGGCACTTTGGGCTCTCTTGTTATGATTTGTACCTCGACGTTTGTCGGGATGTAGGGGATGCTGTCATAGGGCAATTGATTGAAGAAATTGCGTACTTCGGCGGGAGTTACTTTGATTTCGCCTACTATTTCTTGTTGCATACGTTGCGCTGTAAGTCCGTCATGTATGTTTTGACGCAGTTTCTCACGTATTTGGGTCATGGTCTTGTTGAAGTATTCTTCGACTTTTTCTTCTGACCCGATCTGTTGTATCATGAAGTTGAGTTGTGCGTCAAGTCTGGCGATGACTTCAGATTCGGTCACCTCTATACTGTCTATCTCGGCTTGGTTGAGGAACAGTTTCTGTATGGCGAGTTGTTCAGGTATGACACAATAGGGGTCTCCATCCAGATCTCTGTGTTCCATCAGTGCATTGAGGCGCTCTTCTTCTACTTCCGATTTGAGTATGGCCTCGTCGCCGACGACCCACACCACTTGGTCAATGATGTTGTCTTGTGCGTATGTGGCTGCTGATATAATGACCGAGATGAGTAATAGTATTGGTTTGGGTAGTGTGATTGTCCGTATCATTCACAATATGGCTTATGTTGTTTAAACAGTCAGCGAAAATAATCAATTTTTTGTCACAGTGCCATGATTTCAGAATATTTAGGTATTATGGCATGTCATGTGGTATGTCTACTGCTGTGGTGTGCTGTAGATGACTTTCCCGGCCTCGGTCGCCGAGCGGTAGATGTCGTCTTTGACCGAGCGGATGAATGCTACTTTCTGCTCATTGCGTATTGTCTCGCGGATGGATTTCTCTGCCAGTCCGTAGGGCATCTCACTGCCTTTGGGCAACAGGCTGTCGATGTAAAAGAGGTAGGTGTAAGACGAGTCGGTAGTTTCGAGCATTGTCCCGCCCCGGTCCATAGTCTCCAGTTGTGGCCCAAACGGTGACCTGTCGGCTACGGCATCCGGCTCCATCCATTGATCGCGGAAGTACAGGTAGCCGGCAGCTGCCTTGAGAGAGAGTCTTTCAAGCTCATCACGCTTGTCATGCCTGCTTATCAGCTGGCGGGCGGTCTTGATGTAGCGGCTGTCTTTGCGCAGTTTGATGAACACGCCCTTCATTACCGGCCGGTCCATGCGCAGTGACTCGTGGTTGCGTCCGTAGTATGCCCTCACCGAGTCGTCAGAGATTATGCCGTCGAGGTGTTCGTCGATCAAGCGGTTTTGATAGTAGTTGATGACCAGATTCTTGCGGTAGTCTTCGACCAGCTTCTCGATCATGCCGTCATCGGCGACATTTGATTTTGCCTTTTCGTAAAAGAGGATTTCTTCTGCCCACCGTTTGGCATAGTCGGCTACAAACTGTGCGCTGTCGGCCGGTGACAGTCCGTCGGGCACGATGTGTTCGACGTCATCGACATAGAGTGTGTGTCCATAGACTTTTACGACAGGCGTTCCGCCATCGGTCTCTGTGTCGTTGCCGCAGCTGCATAGTGCGATCGTAATCAATGCGAGCGTGCAATAGCGGCAGAGGGCAGGTAGTGCCTGCCCTCTGCCGCTGTTAATGGTTATTGACAGTTTTGAGGACATCTTCGTGGACAATTATTTGATCGGCGTATTTCTTTCTTAGTGCCTTGATCCATTGTTCCTCCAGATAATTCTGATAGTCTGATGACACAGGCCCGCGCACATCGCGGAAGTCCTCGGGTCTGCGCTTCAAGACCTTGCCATAGACGAATGTATAGGGGAAGCCCTCCGGTTGTTCGAATTCAGGACCTTTGAACTTGAAGAAGTCCACATATTTGTTTTCACCTTTGGCATAGAGGCCTCGCTGCGCTTTGACCAGTTTCACCGAGTCTGACATATAGGCGCGGCGGAGTTCGGCCATCCATCTTTCGTATTCTGTCTTGCCGAGCAGCTGCTTGACGGGCTGTTCGAGTGAATCACTGACGCAGTGCACAATGACGCCTTTGAAGCGTGGAGTCTTCCATTTATAGTCGCGCCTGTGCTTTTTGAAGTATTCGGCCAGTCCTTTTTCGTCTGATGTGGCCTTGTTCCACACTTCGCGGTTGCTGATGTCAAACAGCAGGATGCCGTCGCGGTATTCGTTTACGAGCAGGGCGAATTCGGGATATTTCTCTTCCAGCCTTGAGTCTTCATAGTCCAATACTGCGCGGTCGCGGTACATGTCCATCAGTCGTTTGAGTGCCAGCGGGCGGGACACTTTGTTGAATCGTGAGTTGCCGTTTACGAAGCTGATGAAGCCTTGTATGCCGTAGGGTTTGCCGTCGAGGGTAAACAGTGTGTCGTCGCGCCCGTCGAGTGCCGCGATATATGCCGAGTCGCCCAGCCATGCGTCGGGTGCGGTGGCCAGCAGTGTGGCGTAGGCCGCTTCATTGACCGCGCTCATGGCGTATTCCTTTTTGAGGCGTGCGATCATGGCTTTTTGTCCTTTGTCGTTTTCGCCCATGCGGTTCAGCATCATGACTATCTCGTCGTGTTTTTCGTCAAATGGCTCCAGTCCTTTGTGCTTTATGACTTTGGCAATATGTATTCCGACCGGTGTGGTAAACGGGCGGCTGACTTCGCCGTCTTTCATTGCGAATATCTTTTCTTCAAATTCCGGGATAGTCTGTCGCATTCCTATCCATCCCAGCTGGCCTCTGTGCTGTGCCGAGCCTTTGTCGTCGGAGTATTTCATTGCCATTTCCCCGAAGTCTGCCCCGGCCATTATAGCGTCGTAGATGGAATCCATCTGCTCCATGGCGGCCTGCATCACGCTGTCTGACGCGTCCTGCCCCACGTGTTTGTAGATGTGTGCTACCTGCACTTTGCCTCGTGACGGGCGGCGGCCTGTCATCTTGATGATGTGATAGCCGAAGCGTGAGCGCACCGGGAGGCTGATTTCGCCCGGGCTGAGTGCATAGACGGCTGCTTCGAATGTCGGCACCATCTGGAGTGCGGTGAAATAGCCGAGGTCGCCGTCGTTGTACTTCACCGACTTGTCGTCTGAGTATTCTCTTGCCGTAGCCGTGAAGTCTGCGCCGTCTGCCAGCTTGCCATAGACCTCCATGGCGCGGTCATAAGCTCTGAGCGTGTCGGCGGGTGATGCGCTCTCGGGGCAGTTGATTAGTATGTGTGATGCGCGCACGTCCTCCTTGAGGCGGTCATAGACTGTCCTGACATATTCCTCGTCGGCTTCCTTGTCGGTCAGATAGGTCTTGGCCAGCTGTGCGCGGTAGCCGTTGAATTCGTTGATGAAGCTCTGTGTGGTGTCGATACCGGCGTTTTCGGCTTCGAGTACTTTGAGTTTGTAGTTGATGAACATGTCTACATATTCATCGAGGCTTTTCTTTTCGGCCGTGGATGCCGAGTTGTTTTTGTTGTAGATGTACTCAAATTCTGAACGTTTCACTTTTTTGCCTCCGATCTCCATTATTACCGGGTCGGATGTCTCTTGGGCGCTTATGGTGATGGCAAGCGACAGCGAGACGGCCAGTGATAGTAGTCTTTTCATATTCCTGTGTCAGTTTTCCTTTGGTTTGATCTGTGTGGTTGCAAAAATAATCTTTTTTGGACACCATGCCGGGGTGCGGGCGGCGGATTAATAATCGTTTGCAAACGGATGGTGGGTCATTCGAAGTAGAATGTCAGTGCGATGGACCTCGACATGGCGTGGTCAATGGATTGTGTGAACTTATACATGTCTTTGTCAGTCAGGTCATTTCTGTTCTTGTTGATTATGTCTATGACTCCGAAGCAGAATTTCAACTCGGGGATAAGTTTGAAGAATGGCAGATAGATGTCGCACCCCAGTCCGATTTCGATCTGCATGTCATACATGTTGGTGCGCAGTTCCTTCTGTCTGGGATTGACGAGGTTGAACATGGGAGCGATGCCTGCCATGACGTATGGGCGGTAGTTGTTCACGCGGTTGGCGGCAAACTTGACATTGACGGGCACGCTCACATAGCATGACCTCATCTGCTGGTAGCGGCGTTCGCCGCTGACTGACTCTTTGAATACGACTTTGCGGTCGCCGAAGTAGAGTGAGGGGAGCAGGCGCACGGCGATGTTCTTGTGCAGATACAGTTCGCCGAGTACTCCGACTTGGAATCCGGGCAGGTATTCGTTGGCATCCATGAACCACGACTGTCCGTCCTCGGTCACGAAACCGTTGTTTACAAACTCGATGTCCTGCATGTGTACGCCGATGAAGAATCCGTAGTGGAATCTCCTTTGGTCTATGTATGGGCGTATCTGCACCTTTTGTACCTGTGCTGAGGCGGCAATGGTGCTGACGAGCATGAGCAGTGTCATCAATAGTTTCTTCACTCGGCGTGCTTTTTTCATTCAGAACGTGAAAAGGTGTGTTTTATTGCCCGGCGCGCCGGGCTGGTGTGACGGCGCCGCGGGGTAGTATGTTTCCGGCCGTGGGGTACGGTGTTTCGGGTGATGGGGTAGTATGTTTCCGGTCGTGGGGTCTGACCCTGTCGGCGATGGGGTCGTATGCCGTCGGCGCTTTCGCCGTGTGTCCCGGTGCGGGCGTGCGGTGCCGGGCGGGATGTGTGCAGATGAGAGAGCCGCACAGGCTTGGTCTCGTCTGTGCGGCTCTCGGTGGTCTGTCGTGTCGCTTGCGGTGCGTCAGCCTTTGCAAGGCCACGGTTTGATTTGTTTGAAGAAGTCGTTGCCTTTGTCATCCACGAGGATGAATGCGGGGAAGTCCACTACTTCAATCTTCCAGATGGCTTCCATGCCGAGCTCTGGGTATTCGACACACTCGATGCTCTTGATGTTGTTTTGTGCCAGTATCGCTGCCGGGCCTCCTATTGAGCCGAGGTAGAATCCTCCGTGCTTCTTGCAGGCGTCGGTGACAATCTGGCTGCGGTTGCCTTTGGCAAGCATTATCATCGAGCCGCCATGACTCTGGAAGAGGTCTACGTAGGGGTCCATGCGGTTTGCCGTCGTGGGGCCCATCGAGCCGCATGCCATGCCTTCGGGTGTTTTGGCGGGCCCTGCGTAGTAGATGGGGTGGTCTTTCATATATTGCGGCAAGTCTTCTCCGCGGTCGAGGCGTTCTTTGAGTTTGGCATGTGCGATGTCGCGGCCCACGATGATGGTGCCGTTGAGCGACAGGCGGGTCGAGACGGGGTATTTGGTCAGCTCTGCGAGGACTTCGCTCATCGGGCGGTTGAGGTCGATGCTCACTGCACCGCCTTCGCCGGCCTGACGCAGGTGCTCGGGGATGAGTTCAGACGGGTTGGAGTCGAGCTTCTCGATCCATATTCCGTCTTTGTCAATCTTGCATTTGATATTGCGGTCTGCCGAGCATGACACTCCGAGGCCTACGGGGCATGACGCTCCGTGGCGCGGCAGTCTGATGACACGCACGTCGTGGGCGTAATATTTGCCTCCGAACTGTGCTCCGAGCCCTATGCGGTGTGCCTCCTTGAGGAGCTGTGCTTCGAGTTCCACGTCGCGGAACGCACGGCCTGTCTCGTCGCCGGTCGTCGGCAGGTTGTCATAGTAGTGGGTCGATGCGAGCTTGACGGTCAGAAGGTTTTTCTCGGCAGATGTGCCGCCGATGACGAAAGCAATGTGATAGGGCGGGCATGCGGCCGTACCGAGCGTCTTCATTTTCTCTACGAGGAACGGGACGAGGGTCGCCGGATTGAGGATTGCCTTGGTCTCTTGGTAGAGGTATGTCTTGTTGGCCGAGCCTCCGCCTTTGGTGACGCAGAGGAAACGGTACTCCATCCCTTCTGTCGCCTCGATGTCGATTTGTGCCGGGAGGTTGCACTTGGTGTTTACTTCGTCATACATCGTCAGCGGCGCATTCTGTGAGTAACGGAGGTTTTCCTCGGTGTAAGTCTTGTAGACACCCATCGACAGTGCCTCTTCGTCACAGTAGCCTGTCCACACTTGCTGGCCCTTTTCGCCGTGGATGATGGCTGTGCCGGTGTCTTGGCAGAATGGCAGCTTGCCTTTGCTTGCGATGTCGGCGTTGCGGAGGAAAGTCAGTGCGACATATTTGTCGTTGTCGCTTGCCTCGGGGTCGTCGAGGATTTTGGCTACTTGCTCATTGTGTGAGCGGCGCAGCATGAATGACACATCGTGGAATGCGGCGTTTGCCATGAGGGTAAGCCCTTCCTTTGCGACCTTGAGGATAGGTTTCCCCTCGAATTCGCCTACTGACACATAGTCCTTGGTGAGCAGGTAGTACTCAGTTTCGTCCTTGCCTTGCTGGAACATGGGACTATACTTAAACGGTACGTTAGCCATATTAGTGAAGTTTTGGTTTGGTATTGTTGCTATCGCAAAAGTACGTATTAATATTTATTCGTGATACAATGCTCCGCAAATATTAAGGCCGCGCATCTCTCACCGGCCATTTTGGCCGTCCAAGGTCTTTGATATGGTCCGCTTGGCCAAGGCTGTCTGGAGCATCCCCCGCGAGAACAGGTAGATGATGAACGACATCCACAGGCCATTGTTGCCCCACAACGGGAATGTCAGATGGTAGCAGATGAAAAATGCGGCTGTGGCAACGGCCATCGTGAGCAGCATCGCACGCGTGGCGGTCGCACCAATGAAGACTCCGTCCCAGACGAATGCTTGGAAACCGGCCAACGGAATGAGCACTACCCACGGGTGGTAATACATGGCATATCCGGCCAGCGCCGCATCAGAAGTGAGCAGACCGATGAGTGCTCCGCCTGCCACGGTATATGTGATGGTAAACAGTGCCACCACTCCATAGGTCCAACGGAATATACGCCTGACCGTCGTTTGCAGCGATGCCGCATCACGTGCGCCGATATGTTTGCCCGTGAGGGCCTCGGCAGCGTAGGCAAGTCCGTCCATTATATAGGAGAATATGGTGAAAAACTGCATCAACAGGGCATTGGCCGCCACCGTCATGTCGCCTTGCGCCGCTCCTGCCGAGGTGAAAAACAGAGTGACGGCCACCAGACATAGGGTGCGCAGGAAGATGTCTTTGTTCAAATCGAGGAAATGCAGCATTGGCTTTATCTCTGACAGACGCACCTCACGGAGGTGCCTCCGCAGATTGCCATAGCGCAGTGCCCATGCCACCGCCGAAATCATCACTGCCGACCACTGTGCAGTCAGTGTGCCTATGGCTATGCCGTCTATTGTCATGCCGCCGATGGTGACACATGACAGGCTGACAGCTATGTTGATGATGTTCTGGAGTATGGACACGGCCATCGGCAGGCGGGAATTTTGCATCCCGATGAACCATCCTGTGAAGCAATATTGCAGCAGCATGGCGGGGATGCCCCAGATACATATTGATATGTAGGTGCGGGCCAGCCGCTCGACAGACGGCTCGGTCTCGATGATGTGGGCGAATGTGAAGTCTATGAGTGGCCGGTGCACTGCCAGCAACATTGCTGACATTGCAGCCCCTGCCAGTATCGAGCGTGTGATGATGCCCACCGTCCCGGCATCGTCCCCGCGGCCGTATGCCTGCGAGGTCAGGCCGCCCGTGCCCATCCGCAGGAAGCCGAAGAGCCAGTATAGCACATTAAACAGCGTGGCTCCCACCGAGACTGCCGCCACGAGTGTGGCATCGCCTGTGTGTCCTGCTATGGCGAGGTCGCACATCCCGAGCAGCGGGACAGTGACATTGGACACTATCGACGGCAGGGCGATAGCCATTATCTGCCTGTCAGTGATGTTGGGCTTCATCGGTCAGTCGTGTCGTGGCTTGGGGCATATCCAAAACGAAGGCGTGTCGATGCCGGCACGCCTTCGTCAGATATGTCCGTCTTTTATGTCATTTGCCGGTATAGGAATGAGCCTTTACATATTCTATTATCTCGTCTATATAGCCGAATGCCATGCAGACTACCGTGTCGGCAGCTCCGTAGTAGACGGCTACACGGCGGTCGTCGTGCAGTGCGGCACACGGGAATACGACATTGGCCACATCACCTTGCAGCTCGTAGGGTGCGGCAGGTGCGAGCAGATAGTCGCGTGTGCGGTAGAGCACCTTCTCGGGGTTGTCCTTGTCAAGTATGGCCGCGCCCATCGAATAGCGGTAGCCGTTGCACGTGGTGATGACTCCATGATAGAACATCAGCCATCCTGCATCGGTCAGGAACGGGACTGACCCTGCGCCAATCTTGGTGCATTGCCATGCGCTCTCCTCGAATGGCGTCACTTTCATCACACATCTGTGCTCGCCCCAATATTTCATGTCGGGGCTGTAGCTGATATAAATGTCACCGAATGGTGTGTGTCCGTTGTCGCTTGGTCTGCTCAACATGGCATAACGGCCGTTGAATTTCTGCGGGAACAGCACGCCGTTGCGGTTGAAGGGCAGGAAGGCATTCTCGCATTGGAAGAACTCCTTGAAGTCAAATGTATAGCCTATGCCTATCGTCGGTCCGTGGTAACCGTTGCACCATGTGATCCAATAGCGGTCTTCGATCCAAGTCACGCGCGGGTCATACTTGTAGTCCGAGTCGATCATCTCGGTGTTGCCCGGCTTGAATTTGATGGGTGTGTGCTCGATGTCCCAGTTTATCCCGTCTTTGCTGAAGCCTGCGAAGATATTCATCTGCACTGCTTTGTTGTCGCAGCGGAACACGCCGGCATAGCCATCCTTGAAAGGCACTACGGCACTGTTGAAGATGCTGTTTGATGTCGGTATCTGGTAGCGTCCTATCACCGGGTTTTTGGTGTAACGCCACATTGGGTCTGTGCATCCGGCGGGACGCTCCTCCCATGGCATAGCAATTTTCTCTGACATAATTTCTTTCTGTTTTTATGTTCTATCTAATGTTTCTGACAAAATCAGTTGGATTCACCCGGCAGGAGCTGCCCGTCGCGGCCGTACTTGAACGGCACGAAGTAGGTGATCAAGAATGCCGGGATGGTGGCAATAAGCACGAAGATGAAGAATGGCTCGTAGCCGCCGGGCTTGTCAAACCAATGTCCCAGCTGTTCGCACAGCCAGCCGCTGGCCATGCCCGGGAGCATCACCCCGAGGTTCATTATGCCCGACGCGAAGGCATAGTGTGCCATCTGGTGCTTGCCCGGAGCGATCTGCTGCATCATGAACAGTGTCAGGCCCACGAAGCCGAAACCGTAGCTGAAGTACTCGAAGACGATGCACGAGCAGATTATGATGTGGCTGTCGGGTTGGAATATTGACAGGTAGGTATAGACGACGAACGGGATGTTGAAGATGCAACACAATTTGAACAATGTGTTCTTCAAACCCTTGGCGGCAACGTAGTATCCGGCCAGCAACGAGCCGATCACGAAGGCTATGGCTCCACCCGTGCCGTAGTAAAGACCTATCTCTTTCTCGCTCAGCCCCAGACCACCCATCGCGCGGTCGGCCTTGAGGAAGAGGGGGACAATCTTCATCACAAATCCCTCGGCGAAGCGGTAGAGGATGATGAAGAAGATGTAGTAGACGATGTGCCGCTTGGTCAGGAAGTCAGCGAGTACACGTCCGATCTCAACCATTATTTCATTCATGCTGCGCTTCTCGCCCTTTTTCTTCTTGTCCTCGTGCGAGGGGAGTATGAATATATGGTAAATGCCCAGCAGCACCATGATGATGCCGATGGTGAGCATGATGATTGCCCATGCCTTCTCGTTGGCCGCGAGCACGGCCTCGGCCGGACGGCCCTTGCCCCCGCCGAACGTCTCGATGAGATAGCCTGCCGCATAGACCAGTCCGCCCATCGCTACGACCTTGGCGATGTTATAGAAGCCGCCCTGCCACCCGATGTAGCGGGCTTGGTCGGTCAGTGACAGCTCGCTCATGTAGACGCCGTCGCACGCGATGTCATGAGTGGCGCCGCTGAATGCGATGATGGCCATCAGTGCTATCGTCAGGCTGAAGAAGTGGGGCAGCCCGAGGACCGATGCCACGAGACCGAATGCCACGCCCGTGACAATCTGTGTCGTGACGACAAAGAATTTCTTGGTCTTGAAGATGCCTATGAACGGACTCCACAGGAACTTCAGTGTCCACGGCAGCATGATCAGTGATGTCCAGAATGTCGTCAGCTTGTCATCGACACCCAGCCCGCTGAACATCAGCACGGCTACCATATTTAATATGACGAATGGCAGGCCCATCGCGAAATAGGCCGTCGGCACCCACGCCACGGGGCTCACCTTTCTCACAGGATTATTCTTTTCCATCTTGTGCTACAATCGTTTGTGTCGCGCCGCCCGTCACACCGCGCGGCGTATGGTGCAAAAGTAAGACATTTATTCAATTTATGTCATCGCGATAATCATATTTTATCAATGGCCGTCGCGCGCATGACTCCGCGTGCGGCTCACGGCCATGTCGCCGGCGGCATCGTATGCCACGGCCGTGGCATACGATGCCATGACCGTCAGCATACAATGCCATGCCACATGGCATACAATGTTTCCGCCCGTGGCACACGGTGCTGCGTCCGCCTGTCGGGACTGCGCCTCAATGCACACCGGTCATCACGGCAGGCACGCGACGGTCCGTGCCGGTGAGAGGCAGTCTTTCGTCCGCCACGTCTAATTTATATGCCGCCCAATGCGTGATTAAGCATTATTTATTAATTTTGCCGCCATCAAAGGATATGCCCCCGTGTGGCGTACTGTCAGAGACTAAACATTTTATATACTATACAACAGTGGGAGATACTAAATACATTTTCGTTACAGGAGGAGTCGCATCTTCGCTGGGCAAAGGCATCATTTCATCATCAATCGGCAAATTGTTGCAGGCGAGGGGATACAAGGTCACGATACAAAAGTTTGACCCCTATATCAATATCGACCCCGGCACGCTCAATCCTTATGAGCACGGCGAGTGCTATGTGACGGTAGACGGGCATGAAGCCGACCTCGACCTCGGACATTACGAACGTTTCCTCGGCATCGAGACGACCCGTGCCAACAACATAACCACCGGACGCATCTATAAAAGCGTCATCGACAAGGAAAGGCGCGGTGATTACCTCGGCAAGACAATACAGGTCATCCCGCACATCACCGACGAAATCAAGAGAAACATCAAGCTGCTCGGCAACAAGTATAAATATGATTTCGTCATCACCGAGATCGGCGGCACGGTGGGCGACATCGAGTCGCTGCCATATCTGGAATCCATCCGCCAGATGAAGTGGGAATTGGGCCGTGACGCACTGTGTGTCCACCTGACATACGTCCCCTTCCTCGCGGCAGCCAAGGAACTCAAGACCAAGCCCACCCAACATTCCGTCAAGGAACTGCAATCGGTGGGCATACAACCCGACATCCTCGTCTTGCGTGCCGAGCATGAATTGAGCGAGAACGTAAGGAAGAAAGTCGCACTGTTTTGCAATGTCGAGGAGTCTGCGGTAGTGCAATCGGTCGATGTCCCCACTATATACCAAGTCCCGCTCAAGATGCAAGAGCAGGGATTGGACGAGACAATCCTGCGCAAGACCGGACTCCCCGTCGGCGAGCGTCCGGCGATGCTGCCGTGGAGGCATTTCCTCGAGAGAAGGGAGAAAGCCACCGAAGTCGTCAATATAGCACTTGTCGGCAAATACGTCGAGCTGCAGGACGCCTACAAGTCTATCCTCGAAGCACTGTCGCAGTCGGCCACCTATAATGACCGTAAACTCAAAATCACCTACATACAGTCTGAGAACCTGACAGATGATAATGTCGCGGAAAAAATGCAAGGCATCGACGGCGTGATCATCTGTCCCGGATTCGGCCAGCGCGGCATCGAGGGCAAATTCGTGGCGGCCCGCTACACACGCACGCACGACATACCGACCTTCGGGATATGTCTCGGGATGCAGTGCATGGCTATCGAGTTCGCACGGGATGTGTTGGGATATGCCGATGCCAACTCCACAGAGATGGATGAGAAGACTACCCACAATGTCATAGACCTCATGGAAGAACAGAAGTCAGTGACAGACATGGGAGGCACGATGCGTCTCGGGGCATACGAATGTCTGGTGAAGAAAGGCTCCAAGGCTTATGACGCCTACAAAACCGAGCACATCCGCGAGCGTCACCGCCACCGTTACGAGTTCAACAATAATTTCCGGGGTGAGTTTGAGAGCAATGGCATGACCTGCACCGGCGTTAATCCCGAGGCCGACCTCGTCGAGATCATCGAGATACCGTCGCACAAGTGGTATGTCGGCGTACAGTTCCATCCCGAATACAGCAGCACCGTGCTGCATCCGCACCCGTTGTTCTTGAGTTTCATCCAAGCAGCAATCACCAAATAAGCAAAGACCCATGGATAAGAATACCATTATCGGTTTCGTCCTCATCATACTTGTGATAGTGGGCTTCAGCTATTTCAGCCGTCCTTCGCAGGAGGAGATAGCCCGCATCGAGCGTTACAACGACTCGATACAGCATTTGAAAAACGAAATCGAAGCAGCCCGCCGCGCCGAAGCAGCAGCCGCAAAAAAGGCTGCCGCCGACACCAATGCCCTCTTCGGCCGTGCCGCGAGTGGCGAAAGCATGAGCCTCAGATTGCACAACGACGTGCTTGACATCGAGGTGGATGCCAAGGGAGGGACATTGGCACAGGCCGTCCTCAAGCGTTACAATGACCAGCAGCACCGGCCGCTCACGCTCTTCGGAGGCGAAGATGCGCATTTCAATTTCAAATTCAATGCCGACGGCAAGGTCTACAACACGGCCAACTACTATTTTACCCCCGTCAATCACACCGACACGACGCTCACCATGCGCCTCATGGCCGACAGCACGAGCTACATAGACTTCGACTACGCCCTCAGGCAAGGCAGCTATCTGGTCGCATTCTCGGTCACAACGCACGGCATGGACCGCTATATGTCGCCCGACGACCGCAGGATGGATGTCGATTGGGTGCAGGACACCCGCCAGCAGGAGCGCAGCGCGACGTTTGAGAATACACGCACCGAGCTGATCTATCGCACGATGGACGGCGATGTGGACAACCTCTCGCGCGGCGGCTCGGACAGCGAGGAGATCAAGGACTTGGTGCAGTGGATAGGATATAAGAACCAATTCTTCTCTACGGCATGGATATGCGACGCCGGATTTTCGTCCACGACGCTCGAGTCAGCCCAGCTCGACGAGTCCAAGGGCTATCTGAAGCGCTTCACCACACATGCCGGCATTGACTTGCGCGCCGACGATGAGGCGGCCGGGATGCTCTTTTACATCGGTCCCAATCATTTCAACACCCTGAAGGACATCGACGAGACGCTCGGCACAGACTATGACCTGCAACAGTTGGTCTACCTCGGCTGGGTGCTCTTCAGATGGGTCAATCGCATATTCACCATACCGCTTTTCGATTGGCTCAGCGGTTATGGCCTGAGCATGGGACTCATCCTGCTCATCATGACTGTCATCGTCAAGCTGGTCATATTCCCCTTCCAGTACAAATCATTCATGTCGTCGGCCAAGCTCAAGGCTTTGCGTCCCGAGATTGACGAAATCAACAAGAAGTATCCCAATCAGGAGGATGCGATGCGCCGCCAGCAGGAGACCATGGCACTATACTCGCGCTATGGGGTCAGTCCCATGGGCGGATGCCTGCCGATGCTGTTGCAGATGCCGGTGCTTTTCGCCCTCTTCATGTTCGTGCCCTCGGCCATCGAGCTCCGCCAGCAGAGTTTCCTGTGGGCGGACGACCTCTCGTCCTATGACGCACTGATCAGCTGGGGGGTACACATCCCTCTGATCGGCAATCATATCAGCCTCTTCTGTCTCCTCATGTGCATCACGACGCTGGCCAACACTTATTATATGCAGAAGCAGCAGCCCATGCAGCAGGAAGGCATGGCGTTCATGAAGTGGTTCATGTATCTCATGCCGCTCATGTTCATCTTCATCCTCAACGATTATCCCTCGGGATTGAACTACTATTACTTCCTCTCGACGGTGTTCAGCATTGCCATCATGTTTGTCCTCGACAAGACGCTGGATAAAGCGAAGCTGAGGGCGCGCCTCGAGGAGAATCTCAAAAAGCCGCGCAAGAAGTCAAACTTCATGCAGCGTCTGGAGGAAATGCAGAAAGAACAGCAGCGCATCATGGATGAGCAGAAGCGCCGCCAGAAATGATGTGACGCGCTCCACCGGAGTGACTGCAAACCATAATCCCGCATCGGATGTCAAGTCCGGTGCGGGATATTTCTTCCCGGCCCGGCGGACAGACTTCACCGGGGAGGGAAGAAAACCCACTCATCACCGCATGCAAACTATATACGCAAGTTGCGAATATATGTACGAAACTTGCGAATGTATATACGAGGCTTGCGAATATATGTACGCAACTTGCGAATGTACTTTATGTCCCGCCTCCGGTGCCTTTGTGTCCTACCCTGCTGGGGTTTGTCCGCCTTGCCGCCGCCTTTGCGCCCTGCCGCATCATGTGAAATAGTGATTTTCGCCGCCATCGCTGCCCTGACTATTGCCCGGCATCTGTGAATGTCTATATTTGTGATATAAACTTAAATTATACAAAATATATGGTGACAATGAAGAATTTGTTTATAGCAAGCCTCGTCATGTGCGGAGCTTTGCTGGCCACGTCATGTGGCGACAGTGCAGCGTTCACCGAGGGTGCGGCCGAGAGTGCGGTCAATGAGATGGTTTCACCCATGACCAAGAATTTTACCTACGGCGAAGTCAAGGTGGGCTACTATGAACTCAACTCTGAGGCCGACCGCTATCAGCTGCGCAAATTGCAGGCGGCGGGCGTGATTAACTATTCAGCGGCCAAAATCCTCGAACAGAAGGGCAGCTACTATTATTCGTGGAACGAGGAGCATGTCTTCGTCACCGTCTCGCTGACAGAGGAGGGCAAGAAATACCAGCTGACTCAGGAGCAGATCGAAGAGATAGATGAGGCCATGGCAGCCGTTGCCGTGGACGAAGATTTGCAGTTTGATGCATCCGGCGAGGAATATCCCGAGGACGGCGTATCGCCCGAAGAGACTTTCCCGGGCGACAAGGCTCCCGCAGGCGGGTCATCGAGCGGCTCACAAGCCTCAAAATCACAGGCAACACAGGCCACTGCATCGAAGGCCACTGCCGACATGAGCGAATATGAGCGTGCCAAGGCGCGTGAGAAGAGCGAGCTGTGCTACGTACAGCTGTATAAACTCGATCTGGACAAGGTGCGCAACCTGCGTTGCACTGATGATATGGCCAAGGACGGCCGTGCGACTTGTGAGGCGATATTCAGATTTGTCGATGTGACACCGTTCGGGCGGATCATCGGCGACGTGCACGAGGGACAGCCTCAAGCCCAGAAGTGTTCGTTCACTTACTTCAACGACAAGGGTTGGGTGGTGAATATGGACATCGAGTGATGACACTTGCCGCCCCCGCCATCGGCGGC
>DWUP01000096.1 GCA_020012075.1 Candidatus Avibacteroides avistercoris | reverse complement strand
CAAAAACCCTTGTCGGTGTCACTCCCGGCTGCCATTAATTGTGGTGCGGGGCTTGCTGCCCGCCGGGTCGTATGCCATGGTTGATGGGGTCGTATGCCATGACCGATGGGGTAGTATGTCATGACGGATAGGGTCGTATGCCATGACCGATGGGGTAGTATGCCGTAGGCCGTCCGTCAGGCCTTGTCGCCGGCTTTGCCCTTTGCCGTCCATCGTCCCAGCATCCACGGGGCGTAGCGGTCCATGACCCAATAGACGGGCAGGCAGCACAGCAGTCCGGCGAGGCCGAAGGCCAGTGCCGGCAGGCATGAGTGGGGCAGCACGCCGATGTCGATGCCGAGGGCGTAGACCATCACCCCTTTGAGCAGCGTGTAGGCCACCAGATGCAGCCCGCAGACGACCAGCGTGCTCTTGGCCACGAATCGCACCGCCGGCAGGTCGCCGAGCCACCGGGCCAGTGCGCGGCACAGTGCCACCGTGGCATATATGCCGCCGAAGGCGCCGAGGATGAAGAGCGGGTAGTACCCGTAGCGTCCCGTCAGCACCGTCACATGGTCGTTGGTGATGACGGCGGTGGCGACGGCGGCTGCACCGGGCACGAATGTCACCCACGACGGGGGCATCAGGCGCGGCATGCGGCGCACCATCATGCCGAACAGGTAGAAAGGCATGCATGTCAGCGCGGGATTGAGCTCAAACGGCAGGGGCAGCGCGACGAAACGATAATTTATCCAGCCGATTGCCACCAGCACCGCGAGCAGGACGAAACCGCCGTGCCTCATGCAGCGCCCGACGAACCAGAAGATATTCTCCATCACAAACAGCGCCATCACAAACCACAGCGGCACCGACTGCACCATCTCTTTGCCATAGCCGAGGACCGTGGCCGCCAGAGGACTCCACCACGGCGTCGCGCTGCCCGCATCGTCGCCCACGTGCCGGCCTATGACGAGCCAGAAGACATACGCCAGCAGGGCCAGCGAGACGTAGGGCACCATCAGCGACTTGAGCCTGCGCCGCAGGAAAGGCAGGTAGCGGGGATATTTTTCATACGAGAAAAAGTAACCCGACAAGAAGAAAAACGCCGGGATGAGAAAGGTGCAGATGGTGTCATATATGGGCTTGCACACCGGTATGTGCGCCAAAGTGACCAGATAGATGAGCAGCACCTTGGCATAATCCACCCACACGACACGTTTATTCATGGCCATAAGCGAAGATATTGAGACTGTCTGTGATGCTCGGGTGCTCTATGCCCGCGCCCGGCAATATACTGTGGAAGAGGAAGTCGGTGGTGTGCCGCCTGCCGGCATTGGCCCTCAGCGCGGCGGCCTCAGACGGGAAGTCTGATTTGTAGCTGTCTGACATCCACACCATGCAGGCCGGCCAGTGCAATGTCCAGTGGTCGGCGCCGTGCAGGTAGTAGCCGTCCTCGCCCAGCGACTCGCCGTGGTCTGACAAGTATATGACCAGCGCGCGCCTGTCCCTCAGCCTGCCGAGGACCGACATCAGAAAGTCGTCGGTGGCGACCACGGTGTTGTCGTAGGAATTGACGAGTGCTTCGTCCGTGCACGACGAGACTATCCGCGAGTCAATCACCGGCTCAAAACGGCGGTAACGGTCGTCATAGTGCGACTCATACCACCAGTGCGAGCCGATGGTGTGCATCACCACCAGCTTGAGCGGGTCCCCGCGCCCCAACTCCGCGTCGAGGGCGGGCAGCAGGTCGGTGTCCATCCATTTGTCAAACACATACACCGACTTCCCCCCGTTGGCATAGACGATGGTGTCACATTCGTTCATGAAGTAGACATAGCTTCTCACCGCGTCTTGGTTGGTGAGCCACGACGTGCGGAAACCTGCCTTTTCAAACAGTGAGATGAATGACCGCTCCTCGTAGGCCCTTTCGGGATGCGCGGCATCGGCACGTGTCAGCATGTCGGGCACGCTGGTGTGGGTGAATATCTCCCGTGTGTAGACATGCGGCAGCGAGACCACCGACGTGTCAGACGCCAGCCCGGGGGTCGTGGGACGGTGATAGCCGTTGAGCTGCACGTGGTCTGCGCGGAGCGACTCGCCGATGACCAGTATGACAGTCATCGTGTCGGTGCGGCACACGGTCTGCCCGGCCAGCTCGGGGCGCACGGCCGCCACCACCTTGCGCTGACGCAGGTAGTCACTGGTGCAGTAGTAGAATGAGTAAGGCATCCGTGCAGCCACCGGGGCGGCCAGACGCGGCGTGAGGTTGAGCACGGCCACGATGGCCACGGCAGCGGCCGCGTTGGGGATGACGCTCGGCCTCCTGACAAGGCGGAAGCGCACATAGACCACCGCCACCGCTGCCAGCAGCGACCCGCACACCGACAGCACCAGCGTGCCACTGACGAGCGTGGCCGCCATGCCCGTGTCATTGACCATGCACAGCTCGATGATCATGGGCGTGAGGGTTATCCCCGCCGTGTAGCGGAAATAGGCCAGCACGCCCGAAGCCAGCATGATGACGGGAAAAGCCACGGCAAAGACCCAGCGGTTGATGGCAAGCAACATCATCAACCCATAGGTGCCGCAGGCCACCACACCCGCCTGCGCGGCCAGCACCATGAGGTCGCCGGCCGAGCCGTAAGGCGAGTCGTGGAATTCGGCAAGCGTGGCCACAAGGCTATAAATTAACGTGACGCACACAATGAAAAGGTGATAACGCACGTTATTATTATTAATGAAACGTCTGATGTCCATTGCTATTTGGCCTGCATGACGCGGACCGGGCAGGTCCGTGCTGCGGCGCGGCAAAGATAAATATATATTGTCATAGAATATGAGGAGGAAATTAGTATTTGCAACCAACAATGCCCACAAGCTGGCCGAGGTGCGTGCCATGCTCGACGGTGTGATCGACATACTTTCGCTGGACGACATCGGTTGCCACACCGACATTCCCGAGACGGCAGACACGCTCGAAGGCAACGCATTGATGAAAGCCGGCTATGTGGCATCGCACTACGGGCTCGACTGCTTCGCCGATGACAGCGGGCTGGAAGTGGAGGCACTGGGCGGTGCGCCGGGTGTACATTCGGCACGTTATGCCACCGACGGCCATGACCACCGTGCCAACATCGCCAAGCTGCTGGCCGAGATGCGCGGGCAAGCCGGCCGCCGCGCCCGTTTCCGCACTGTCATCGCCCTGATGGAGGGAGGCCGCGTGCATTGCTTCGAGGGCGAGGTCACGGGACAGATAACCACCGAGGAGCATGGATGCAACGGTTTCGGCTATGACCCGGTGTTCTTGCCCGACGGACATGCCAAGACATTCGCCGAGATGAGCGACGGTGAGAAAAACGCCATCAGCCACCGCGCCCGCGCCGTGGCAGCCTTGGTGGACTACCTTAAATCGCTCCGCCCATGAAGGCCATACTACGCAACCTTGCACTTGCGGCGGCCGCGTCGCTGCTCGCCGCCGTCATGGCCGATGCGCAGACTGCCGTTGGCGAATGGATGGCCTATCAGTCGTTTGGCGACGCATCGGGCGTCGAGTCGCACGGCAACATGACTTTCTGCCTCAGCAACGGCAACCTCTATTCGTTTGACACCGATGACGGGAGTGTCACGCCCTACAACAGGGTCAATCTGCTCAACGGCAACAAAGCTTCTGTCATAGGCTATGGGGCTGCCGACCGTGTGCTGGTGGTCGTCTATGATGACGGCAACATAGACTTGGTGGAGGGGGCTGAAAGGACCTACAACATCGCCGACCTCATGCAGTCCACCTCCATCACTGACAAGGGCATCAATGACATAACGGTCAGCGGACACACGGCTTACCTCGCGGGCGACTTCGGCATCTGTCTGTTGAACCTCGAGCGGCGGGAGATTGCCAACACTTATCTGTTCGAATACAGCGTGCTGAGCGTGGCGGAGTGCGGGGGGAAACTCTTCGCGGCGACTGACGACGGAGTGTATGCAGGTGACATGTCAGACAATCTGCTCGACCGCGGCAACTGGCAGCTTGTGAGCGTCTCGCTGATGCAGCGCCTCGCGACGACCGACGACGGGAGCCTGTATGCCATTGACGGCGCGGGTCTCTACAGATGGGACGGGGCCGGACAGTTTGTCACGGTCAGCAGCGGGGCTTACACCATCCTGACGACCGACGGCGACCGTGCCGTCGTGGGCAGTGGCAATGTCGTCACGGTGGTGGGCAGTGACGGGCATGCACAGACATTCGACATCGGGAGACCGTTGTCAGACATCAGTTGCAATTCATCGACGGGCACCTATTGGTTTGCCTGCGGCGGGCAGTTGCTCAACGGTTACAGCTTCGACGGCGCTTCTCTGTCGCCGGAATATACGTCCATTGCCCCCGAAGGGCCGCGGCATGAGCTGTTTTACTTCATGAAGTTCTTCGGCACAGACCTCTACATAGCGGGCGGGATGCTCAACTATCCCGACGTCTTCAACCCCGGCACGGTGATGCGGTACAGCGGGGGGCGGTGGACTTATCTGGATGAAAACATCAGCAGCATCACGGGCATATCCTATTACAATACGACATCCGTCGCGCTTGATCCTGCCGATGCGAGCCACATCTTCGCATCCAGCTCGTTTGGCGGGCTGTATGAGTTCAGGGACGACAAGTTTGTCAATCTCTATACCTACTATGCCGACCCCGCGAAGTACAACAGTTCGCTGACGAGTGTCCTGCCCAATTCCGAGGAACCACGGCTTTATGTGCGTGTCGATGGGCTGAATTATGACCGCTACGGCAATCTGTGGATGGTCAATTCGGGCAGCCAGAACATCATCAATGTCATGAAGTCTGACGGCAGCTGGCGGTCTTTCGACCACCGGGAAATAGCCGATGCGCCGACGGTGGACAGGATGCTCATCGACAGCTCGGGACGCATCTGGATAACCATCCGCAGGGGAATCAAGGGATTGTTCTGCTTCGACTATGCCGGCACGGTGGATGACACGAGCGACGACCAGACCAAATATATCTCGGCCTTTGTCAATCAGGACGGCGACAACAATGGCAGCCTCGCCGTCTATGCAGTGGCGGAGGACCGCAACGGCGCGATATGGGTGGGCACAGAGCGTGGTCCCTACATAATCAACAACCCCTCGCGCATCTTCATCGACGGCACGCCGCAGCTGACACAGGTCAAAGTGCCGCGCAACGACGGGACAAACCTCGCCGACTTCCTGCTCGCCAACGAGGCAATCTCGGCCATCGTGGTCGATGGGGCCAACCGCAAGTGGCTCGGCACTCACAACACCGGCCTCTATCTCCTGAGCCCCGACGGCCTTGAGATGATTGAACACTTCACTACCGACAACAGTCCGCTCTTCTCCAATTATATCCAGAGTCTCGCGATGAACCCCGAGACGGGCGAACTCTTCATAGGCACCGACCGCGGGCTGCTGAGCTACCGCACCGACTCGAGCGAGCCCGAGGCCGAATTCAGCGAGTCTGTCTATGCTTTCCCCAATCCCGTAGAGCCGGGCTATCAGGGTCTCGTCAGCGTGACGGGGCTGGTCTATGACACCGATGTCAAGATCACCGACACGGCAGGCCGCGTCATCGCCACGGGACGGTCCAACGGAGGCACGTTCTCGTGGGATTGCCGCGATGCCTACGGGCGCGAGGTGGCCACGGGAGTGTATATGGTCGTAGCTTCCGACCCAGAGGGAAAGAACGGCATCGTCACCAAGATAACTGTCATCAGATGAATTTCCCCCGCCCACAGGGTCGTATGCTGCGGCGTTGGCATACGACCATACGGGCGATAGCATACTACCCTACGGGCGATAGCATACTACCCTATGGGTGAAAGCATAGGACCCTGCTGTCGTCGTCATGCGGTGCAATGAGCAAAACGGGCTGCCTTCACAGGCAGCCCGTTTCATCAAATTATGAAAAAATCAAAGTAATAAGGTCTCTATGATTTTGACGTATGCCACCGTGGCCGGTATGGCAAAGATGGTGCTGTCGAAGCGGTCGAGCATCCCGCCGTGCCCCGGCAGGATATTGCCGCTGTCCTTGACGCCCCATGCCCGCTTCATCATCGACTCGACAAGGTCGCCATAGGTGCCGAAGACCGACACCGTGAGTGCCATGCCGAGCCATGCGGCGAGGTTGGCCGCAGGCGAAGCCGCTGAGAATGTGTCCGAGCAGATGGAGAATATGTAGGCGGCGGCCATTGCCACCACTACACCGCCGATTGTCCCCTCCCAAGTCTTGTGCGGCGATATGCGCGGGAAGAGCTTCGTCCGCCCGATGGCCGAGCCGATGCAGTATGCCCCGGTGTCATTGGCCCAGATGAATGCAAACATGGCCAGTGGCAGCAGGGGCGAATAGGTGATGCTCCCGAATGCGTCCACCTCGATGGCGAGAAACTGGATGAGTGCAAACGGCAGCACGGCGTAGGCCTGCACGAAGACGGTGTAGGCCAGCTCATTGACCGGATGGGCGTCGCGCCTGTAAAGGTGCGAGATGAATGTGATGACAAAGAGCATGACCGTCACGCAGGCGGCTGCCGTGGCATCTATGCCGAGAGCGATGACCGATGTGGTGACGCATGTCGCCACGGTCAGGAGCGACACCGACACGGTGTCGAGGCGGGCTGCCCCCGACTGGCGCACGAGCTTGACCAGCTCGGCCGCGGTGAGGCAGGCGATGATGAGGAACAGCACGCGGAAAGCGTCGAGTCCCAGCAGCGGGACACCTATTATGACGGCTATGAACACCAGTCCCGTGACGGTGCGGAGCAGCAGGTTACTTTTCTTTTTCATCTTCCTTGGTTTCTGTTGTGCCGTCGGCCGGGCTGTTGCCGTCCGCGGTCTTGTCATCGTCCTGTGCTTGTCCGTCGGTGGTTTCGGCGGGCTTGGCTTCTATTTGTTTCGGTTCGGCGGCCGCGTTCTCGGCGAATATCTCCTCGGCGCGCGAGCCCCACGGGCGTTTGCCGAATATCCTCTCGAGGTCGTCGGCGAATATCACTTCCTTCTCGACGAGCAGTGCTGCGAGGCGGTGGTGTCCCTCGGCATGCTGGGTCAGGAGCTGTTTGGCGCGCTCATATTGTCCGGCTATCATGCGTTGCACCTCTTCGTCGATGAGCCTTGCCGTGTCCTCGCTGAAGGGCTTGACGAAGGCGTAGTCGGTGTTGTTGTAATAGCAGATGTTGGGGATGCGTTCGCTCATTCCCAAGTAGGCCACCATGCTGTAAGCCTGCTTGGTGACGCGCTCGAGGTCGTTCATCGCCCCGGTGCACACACTGCCCACGAAGAGTTCTTCGGCGGCGCGTCCGCCCAAAGTGGCGCACATCATGTCGAGCATTTGCTCCTTGGTGGTGATTTGCCTCTCTTCGGGCAGATACCACGCTGCACCGAGTGCGCTGCCGCGCGGCACGATGGTGACTTTGATGAGCGGGTTGGCATATTCGAGGAACCATGACAGCGTGGCGTGTCCTGCTTCGTGGAGCGCTATGGTGCGCCGTTCGTCCTTGGTCATTATCTTGGTCTTCTTCTCCAGTCCGCCGACGATGCGGTCCACGGCATCGAGGAAGTCCTGTTTGCCTACGCTGGGCTTGTTGTGGCGTGCGGCGATGAGGGCCGCCTCATTGCACACGTTGGCTATGTCCGCCCCCGAGAACCCCGGTGTCTGCCGTGCGAGGAGGTCTACATCGACGGTCTCGTCGGTCTTGATGGGGCGCAGGTGGACGCCGAAGATTTCTTTCCGCTCGTTGAGGTCGGGCAGGTCCACATAGATCTGTCTGTCGAAGCGGCCTGCACGGAGCAGTGCCTTGTCGAGGATGTCGGCGCGGTTGGTGGCGGCGAGTATGATGACGCCGCTGTTGGACCCGAATCCGTCCATCTCGGTGAGCAGTTGGTTGAGCGTGTTCTCGCGTTCGTCATTGCCTCCCATG
>DWUP01000095.1 GCA_020012075.1 Candidatus Avibacteroides avistercoris | reverse complement strand
TCATCACACCTTGGATGGACGACTGGCGGAAATTATCGCTGTTTGATTTCATGGTCAGGCGATATACGCCGATGACGCATTTCTTTTCCTCAGAGGGATTGAAATCTCCCCTGTTGTAATAGTCATAGTATCCGGCCTTGTGCAGCACACGGTCGGCTATGAAGTCCTTGCGTGTGCGGTTGCTTTCTACGATTGCCTGTATGAGATTCTCCGGCACGTCGGCATAGTTTGCCAAGAGTTGTTTTGTGTCTTTTGGCAGGCAGTATCCTCCGTAGCCGAAGCTCGGGTTGTTGTAGAACGTGCCGATGCGCGGGTCGAGGCAAACACCGTCTATGATGTCACGTGTGTTGAGTCCTTTCATCTCCGCGTATGTGTCCAGTTCGTTGAAGTAGCTTACGCGCAGGGCAAGGTAAGTATTTGCGAACAGTTTTACCGCTTCAGCTTCGGTCAGCCCCATAAACAGTGTGTCGATGTTTTCTTTTATTGCTCCTTCCTGCAATAAGGCAGCAAAGGTGTGTGCGGCCTTGTCGAGCCGTTCGTCACCATTGGGACGCCCGACTATGATGCGGCTGGGGTAGAGGTTGTCGTAGAGAGCCTTGCTTTCGCGCAGGAACTCCGGTGAGAAGATGATATTTTCTGTATTCAGTTTCTTGCGTACGCTTTCTGTATAGCCAACCGGTATTGTGCTTTTTATGACCATAATAGCGTTTGGATTTACACTTTTCACCAGTTCGATTACTTCTTCTACGTGGCTTGTGTCGAAGTAGTTTTTCACAGGGTCGTAATTGGTAGGTGCAGCAATTACCACGAAGTCTGCGTCGCTGTAAGCTCTTGCGCCATCCAGGGTGGCAGTAAGGTTCAGTTGTTTTTCTGCCAGATATTTTTCGATGTAATCATCTTGAATCGGTGATTTATGGCGGTTAATCAAGTCTACTTTCTCAGGGATTACATCTACTGCAGTCACTTGATGGTGTTGTGCCAGGAGTGTGGCTATTGAGAGTCCGACGTAGCCAGTACCTGCTACTGCAATTTTTTTAGGTCTATCCATAATATCGTAAATTTATTGGCCATTTCAGGGCTATTAGTGTTTTGCCCTATGGTGTCAGTGTATATTTCTCTTCTTTCAATGTCCCAGCCCCATGTCCAGTCCATCCAGCCAGTCGATGAGGCGTCGTTTGCTCTTCTTGAGGGCGGGTTCTTTGCGCCACGGGTCGATGATGGTGTGGGCTTCGGCTTGGAAGCGGGAGTTGTCGGTGCATCCGTAGAGCGTGGTGAGGAGCAGTGCACGTGACTGTTCGGCGGTGAGCAGAGGGAGGAGTGCGAGTGCTTCGGCTGTCTGCCGTTCGCATCTGGTGCGGTCGTCGAGCAGGGTATAGGCGATGAGTAACAGGTGGCACTGTTTGCAGCGCATCACGTCTGTTGTCATTACGATGCTAGAGCAGAGGCGCAGGGCCTCACCGGCCAATGTGCGGTCGGCTTCGGTGGCTTGGCCGCTGATGTGTCTCGTGAGTGCATCGTGCAGTCCGTCGATGATGCGGTCGTTGTCGAGGCTGGTGTAGGTGTGTTTGCCTCGTCCGTTGAGCTCTATGACCTCATATTGTCCTGCGCTGACGTGCAGCAGCGGCACCCACATCCAGTCGTCGATGCAGACCATTATGTCTTTTTGTCCTGCTCCCGGCTGGCTTACCACGGTGGCTTCGATGCCTGCGAATTGCCCGTCGGTGATGCGCACTTTGTCACCTTTGCGAAGCCGCTCGACGTCGGGCTGGCAGACGGGCAGTGCATCGCAGTAGGAGCGTGCCACCCAGCGCAGGTTGTCCATCGCTTCGTCTGTCAGATAGGGGAAATGGCTTCCGCAGGTGTCTGTTATGCGGCGCAGGAAGTTGAAGTGTGGCAGGCGTTGCTTCATCCGCCACAGTTCCCGGACTGATGAATTGATGAATATATAGTTGTAGAGCAGCGGCCTTTCTGTCTTGACCAGTTTGCCGCCACGGTGGTGCATTGCCACATAGGTGGGTGCAAAATAGTCGAATGCCGGTTCGCCGTAGTTAATGCGGCGGTCAAGTTCTGCCTGAAGGTCGGCTGCTGCTTTCCCTCGTGACGATGGCAGTGACATGATATACCACCGGATGATGCTGTTGTCATTTGCGGCTTTAGGCTGGCAGTCGTTTGTTCTGTCGGTGCATTCTCTTCGATTGCTGCCGGCTGCTGTAGCACTCATCAGATCTTGTGCTGTGATGTTTTATGGAATAAAAGCAATTCCAAGCCTCGTCAAGACTTGACTAAGTGCTTGACTTACAATGTTTTGATGCTTGAGGGGGGGGGTATTGCTGAAAACCTGTAGCCCCTGTCTGTCGTTTCATAAGTCTAACTAAGTAGCGGGAGCATATATTGGTTTAGTACATCATGATGATGTGACCATATACTTGCCCGGTATAGTTGGCACAAAGGTATGCAAATAATCTATTTGCATTGTAAATTGCGTGGGACAAAAATACTACAAGCACCTGTATTTTAAAAGTTTTGTTTTGCGGGGCATTGGTCTTGCATGAATCACCAGTCTATCGGGGTGAGGCCGTGCGATGTCAGGTAGGCATTTGCCAGGCTGAAGTGGTGGCATCCGAAGAATCCGCGGTAAGCCGAGAGCGGTGACGGGTGTGCCGCCGTCAGTATGCAGTGGCGTGAAGTGTCAATCTGTGCACCTTTTGCTTTGGCGTATGAGCCCCAGAGCATGAAGACGAGGTGGTCGCGGTGTGCGGACAACTCGTGTATGACGGCATCGGTGAATTGCTCCCAGCCCTTGCCTTGATGCGAGCCGGCCTGATGCGCGCGGACGGTCAGTGTGGCGTTGAGCAGCAGCACGCCCTGTCGTGCCCATCGCGAGAGGTCGCCATCGGTCGGCATGGGTCGCCCGAGGTCGTCAGAGATTTCCTTGAATATGTTTTGCAGCGACGGTGGGAATGGTGTCCCGGGATTGACCGAGAAGCAGAGGCCGTTGGCCTGCCCGTCGTCGTGGTAGGGGTCTTGCCCGATGATGACGACTTTGACGCGGTCAAAGGGGCATAGGTCGAAGGCGTTGAATATCTGCCGTCCCGGCGGGAATATCTGCCGTGTGGCATATTCGCTCCTGACGAATTGTGTGAGGGTGGCGAAATAGGGCTTGTCAAACTCGCCCTGCAAGTGGGTGCGCCATGATTCTTCTATCCTGACCTGCATGGTGTAGGCGTTATGTTTATGGTTGGCTATGCTTCATCGTCTTCGTCGTCGAAGTCAAAATCAAAGTTTCCGTAGAATTCCGGGGTCATGAAGTCGTCCAGTTCGCGGCGGTCTTTCTTGGTCGGTCGTCCTGTCCCCTTGGCGCGATTGACGAATCCGCTGATGCGGCTCATCTCGAGCAATTCGCGTTGCTCGCGTGGTGTGACGTCTTCGAGCACTTCGGGCAGGAGCTTTGCGCCTACACGTTTTTCGATGGCCTGCAATACTTTGAACGAATAGGTGACGGGTGGTTTGCGCACGCCCACTATGTCGCCCGGCTTGACATTGCGTGAGGCTTTGGCCGGGGCCGAATTGATGGTGATGCGTCCTTTCTTGCACTCTTCGGCAGCCAAGGTCCTTGTCTTGTAGATGCGTGCCGCCCAGAGCCATTTGTCTATCCTTGCTTCGCTCATCGGCTATTCCTTATTATTATATTGGTTCATCGTGATGGTCAGTCCGGCGAGGCAGAAACTCTTGATGATTTCTATTGCGCGCTCCTCGCGTGCCGGCAACAGTTCCTGCTGCTCCTGAGTGAATCTGCCCAGCACATAGTCTATCTGTCCGCCACGGGGGAAGTCGTTGCCTATGCCGAAGCGCAGGCGGGCATAGTCGTGTGTGCCGAGTGTCTCCTCGATGTGTCTCAGTCCGTTGTGTCCGCCGTTGCTGCCCTTGCCCTTGAGGCGCAGTGTGCCGAAAGGCAGTGAGATGTCATCGACCACGACGAGGAGGTTTTCGACCGGGATTTTCTCTTTCTGCAAGTAATAGCGCACGGCGTTGCCGCTGAGGTTCATATAGGTCGATGGCTTGAGCAACAGCAACTGCCGTCCCTTGACTGTGAGGCCGGCCGTGGCGCCATACCTGCCATCGCTAAAAACAATATTGGACGCTCGTGCGAGGGCGTCCAATATGCTGAAACCTATGTTATGTCGTGTGCCATCATACTCTTCACCGATGTTTCCGAGTCCGGCAATCAGATATTTCATCCTTGTTCAGATGTTTGACATTACATTTAGTCCGGTTTGTGTATTTCGCGCTGTGCGCGTGTCATCAGCTGTTGGCAGCCGCTGCCTGTGCACCTCTTGCGGCGCGTGTCAGCTGGACGGCGCAGACGACAGATTCCTTGGCATTGGTGAGTTCGAGCCCTTCGAATGAGAGTTCGCCCACTTGGATTGATTTGCCCAGTCCCAGCTTGGTCACGTCGATGTGGAGTCTCTCGGGGATGTTGGTGAAGATGCCTTTGACTCTCAGCTTTCTCATGCGGAGGTTCATCTTACCGCCGGCTCTCACACCTTCAGCCAGACCGTCAAGCACGACGGGTATCTCGATTTCGACGGGCTTCTCCTCGTTGATGCGGAGGAAGTCCACGTGCAGCACGTTGTCTTTCACCGGGTGGTATTGTGCGTCCTTGAGGACTGTGGGGTAGATTTTGCCGTCGATGTTGAGCTCCACTATATATATATGGGGAGTGTAGATCAGTTTTCTCAGTTCGTCTTCGCTGACAGTGATGTCCATGTGCTCACCGAGGCCGTAGACTACGCAGGGGACTTTGCCCTCTTTGCGGAGGTGTTTTGCTACCTTTTTGCCATACTCGTTGCGGGCGGTAGCGTTGATTTGGATAGTTTTCATTGTTTTGTGTTACTCTAAATTAAGTTTTTGTAATCTGTTGCTTAATTCGCCATCACACGTCGTTATGTGAAAAAGCGGTGCAAAGTTAGCTTTTCTTGCAATAGTAGGCAATAGGTACTTGTTTTTTAGGCTTAATTAGTAGGTGAATGCAGTGACTGTGATATGTACTTGGAGAGCAGATGCTTGGCATGATGTGCATGATGTGGTGCGATGGTTGATTTTTATTCAATATTAAAGCCTTCCTTGTATTGTAAATAGTTATATTTGCTTCATTGAATTATAAATCAATTTAAAATTATGAAAAACTCGTTTCTTTTGTTGCTGGCATTGTCAGTATTGCCATTTATGGTATCGTGTGACAATGATAATGAACCAGAAGTGACTGTTCCTAACCCGCCAAATCAGGAGGATGAGGTGCCGGGCGCTATTTCCGTCGAGGAGGATGTCCTTAGTTTTGATATGGCTGACCGTGCTATCGTGTTTGCTACGGATACGCTTGTTTGTGATACTGCTGAATCGGGTGCTTTGCTCGTCTCTTTCAGCTTGCGCGACAGTGTCATTATGGCCGACATCCCCTACATTACAGCTTTGTCGAGCAAAGTTTACAATGAGTTGGTGCTTGTGTCCTTTGGTGACAGCCATTATCTGTATGATGGCTATCCGTCGTTGTCATCGCTTGGCGGCGGTGCTGAGGTCAATGAGGCTCTGAGGAGGGAGAATTTCGAGCGGCACCGGGCCGGCTGGGAGCAGTTTGTCGCCTATCTGCGTGAAGAGGGAAGATTGAGCGAATAGTTGTAACAAGCTGCTTTGATATGAAAATAAAGCCCGCAGGATGCTCCCGCGGGCTTTATCGTCTTGATGTCTGTCAGGCTTATTTGCCGAAGTATCTCTTGTAGAGTCCTTCGAAGCCCTTGCCGTGGCGTGCCTCGTCTTTTGCCATCTCGTGCACTGTGTCGTGGATGGCATCGAGGTTGAGCTGCTTAGCGCGGGTGGCGATGCGGTTTTTGTCTTCGCAAGCGCCAGACTCGGCGTTCATCCTCTTCTCGAGGTTGGTCTTGGTGTCCCACACGCAGTCACCGAGGAGCTCGGCAAACTTGGATGCGTGCTCTGCCTCTTCCCATGCATAGCGTTTGAATGCCTCTGCTATCTCGGGGTAGCCTTCGCGGTCAGCCTGACGGCTCATGGCGAGGTACATGCCGACTTCGGTGCATTCGCCGTTGAAGTGTGCATTGAGGTCCTTGATCATTTCTTCGTCGCAGCCTTTAGCCACGCCGATGACGTGCTCGGTGACGAAGTTGAGGTTGGTCTCGTCGAGTTCTTTGAACTTCGATGCGGGTGCTTTACACATTGGGCATTGAGCTGGAGCTGCGTCACCTTCGTGGATGTAACCGCAGACGGTGCAGATGAATTTTTTCATAAGTTTGATGTTTTGTTGTTAAACAATGCGTTTTATTTCTGTTTCGTTCAGTTTATCTGTTGTTTGCAATCCTTGCAGATGCCTTTGTAGTAGACTTGCACGCTCTTGATCAGGTGGCCGTGCATGGTGTCGCACTTGGGGATGATGTCCTCGGTGCCGTGATAGAGGTCGATGACCTTGTTGCATCGCTCGCAGATGAAGTGGGCGTGCGGCTCGGTGTCGGCATCATAGCAGGTCGTCTTCTCGTTTATCGTCAGCATTTGTGCCGCACCGTTGTCGACGAATGTCCGCAGGGTGTTGTAGATTGTGGTCTTTGACAGTGTCGGCAGCTGTCTGACAAGGAACGTGTACATCTCGTCGATCGTCGGGTGTGTGCAGCTGCTCATCAGGTATTCCATGATGGCCAGCCGCTGCGGTGACGGCTTGATGTTGTGGTGTGTCAGTATGTCGTAGGCACTTTCGTTCATTGATTTGTAATCATTACAACTTTAAATCTGTTGCAAAGATAGGTGCTGCCTTTTTATCATCCAAATTTGTGGCTAACTATTTATGGTTAAATATTGTTGAATGTGGGGTGGGGCTGCCGGCGGCGTTCGGTGCGGGTTGTAATCATTACAATTATCTGCCGGTGGGGAGGCATGGTGCGGGGCATGGCATTCTATGATTTTGTGTGTGGCATACGGTGCTGCCGTGCATGGCATCCTACCCTACGGCGACAGGGTAGGATGCCATAGGCGGGATGGCGGGATGCTGTGTG
>DWUP01000094.1 GCA_020012075.1 Candidatus Avibacteroides avistercoris | reverse complement strand
GCATGAAGCCCATCCCTCCCATTGGCCGTTGGCAGCCGGCATGGCACGGGGGACGAGGCCGGGCATCTGACGCACATCCTAAAGACGTCAGCGACGAGAAAGACGACATCATGATGCGACCGCTGGAGATGACACCGCGTGCACCGCGACGGGCGATGAGCGAATGAGGCCGGAGACCATCTGACCGCGAGCGGCACAACGGCACACCCGCCACGTCCGGCATGGCACGGGATGCCGTGGCTGTCAGGGCAGTATGCCGCGTGCTGCGGGATAGTAAGACAATGCCGCAGGGTAAGACCCCACGGCAGCTATGCCGCACCCACCCGATGCCATGCGTCACGGACGATGCACGGGAGGGGCGGACAAAAGACGATGTGCAAGGGTTGGCCGGCGGCTGCGCTGTCATCAGAGTCCGGGACGGGTCATTCACACCGGCAAACTCCCGTCGCCATCGCCCCCGCTGCCACTGCACATTGCCGACCCATGCACATACCAAAGGGGCTGTGCCAAAGCATCATCAGCTTTGACACAGCCCCTGTCATGTCGTGCGCCTTGAGGCGCTATATCCGGCCTTAGCGCGCTATCTTGATTGTGCCGGCTGCTGTCCTGACCACATAGACGCCGTGGTCGAGGCTGCTGAGGTCGGCCGTGCCGCGGAGGTCAAGCACGCGGACGAGTTTGCCAGAGAGGTCATAGATCTCTGTCCTGCCGCACTGTCCGCTCAGCAATGCCGCTGCGGTGTCATAGGTGACGCCTGCGTCATCACTGCCTACGCCCTCGATGCCCGAGCCCAAGCTGATCACGATGTCCACATCGGTGTTGATCACATAGCCATAATAGACGTAGGGGATGTCGCCGTCTGATGTCACATTCTCATTGACATTAGCGCCATTGACGAAGATGCTCACTTGCTCTGCCGGGTTGGCCGGGGTGACGTCGAGGCGATACATGGTCCAAGCGTTCCACTGCGCGCCGCTCTCGATTTCCACTGGATCGCTGCCTGCCGCAGAGTAGTTGTAGAGATGCACGTCGGCCTCACCGCCCTCGACGGTATAGGTCACGGTGTAGGAAGCGGGAGCCGGCTCGACGTAGGTCAGCTGGAAGTCTGCCACGTGGAGATTGGTGGCCGAGCCATACATGTTGTCCACCTGCAGGACGAAGAAGCATGTGCCGGCCTCCAAGTCTATCGTCTGGCTCTCGAAGACGTCGCCGACTTCGTCAGCGTCCTTGGGTATGGGCGTAAACCATGAGCTTGATGCCGAGGTCCATTCGCCACCGGCGCCGTCGCCATAGCCGAAGGTGCAGAGCGTGTTGTAGAGCCCGCTATCGACCTTGGCACGGAATGAGAAGACATAGCGGCCTGCTTCCTCGACATCGACCATCACGCCGATCCAGCTGCCGGGGAGCGGTGCTGCGAGGCACGGTCCGTAGTTGTCGGCACCGGTAGTCCCGATCTCGGCGCTTGCGCCGTTGGGGGCTATCGTCCAGTTGCCTTGGCTCACGATGGGGAGGTCGATTGTCACTCCGTCGGGGGTGGTAGCCGACATGGTGTTGGACGCCACGACAGTCCCTTGTGCGAAGAGCGATGCAGGGCACAATGCTGCCACTGCGACAGCTGTTGCTGCCGCGACTTGCCTGAGATGAGTAAAGATTTGTTTCATAATGCAGTTCTGTTTGATAATACTTGATTGATGGTTATTAACTTCAAAATTTCACTTCCGGCCTGATCCGGTTCGGGCGATGAAGATAAGCCTTTCTGCCGATGTTTACAAGTCTTTGCGGGCATAATGTCATATTTTTGTATCATGACTGCCGGCTGCACCCGCCTGCGGGTTGGCATTTTGTAAAGCGGGCATAGCAAAAACGGCGCGGCAAGCGCACTGCCCGGCGGGAAAAAACCGAGGGGCAGCCCGCTGCGGGCCGCCCCGTGGATGTGTGTGCGCCGGATGTCTGCCGTCACTTGATGAACAGCAGCTCGCGGTACTTGGGCAGTGGCCACATCTGGTTGTCCACCATCAGCTCGAGCTTGTCGATGTGGCGGCGGATGGTGTCGAGCAGCGGTGCTACCGTGTCATGATAGGCTATGGCCTTCTCGCGCTCGCTGACGATGCGGTTGGCCACCTTGCGCGCCTCGACCATCTGTGCCGTCTCTTCGCGTATGGCGGTGATGTGTCCCGCTATCTTCTCTATCTCCTCGATGTCCTGCGCTGCGAGCTTGCCGGCTTTCTCCGGGGTGAATAGCTGGCGCATCTTGAGGGCGTTGTCCAGCAGCACCGACTGGTAGCGTGTGGCCACCGGCACGATGTGGTTGAGGGCAAGGTCGCCGAGGACGCGCGCCTCGATCTGTATCTTCTTGGTGTAAATCTCCCACTTGACCTCGTTGCGCGCCTTGAGTTCAGGCTCGCTGAAGACGCCCGTCTTGCGGAACATCGCCACGCTCTGCTCCGTCAGATAGTTGTCGAATATCAGCGGCGTGCTGGTCTCGCAATCGAGCCCGCGGCGTGCGGCTTCGGCTTTCCACTCGTCGCTGTAGCCATTGCCGTCAAAGACTATGTCACGGCATCCGGCCAGCATCTCGCGGACGGTGGCCAGCATGGCCTGCATCTTGCCTTCGCCACCGGCCATGCGTCTGTCCACTGCTGCCTTGAAGTCGATGAGCTCGCTGGCCACGGCGGCGTTGAGCGCGATCATCGCCGATGCACAGTTGGCCGACGACCCCACGGCGCGGAACTCGAAGCGGTTGCCGGTGAAGGCAAACGGCGAGGTGCGGTTGCGGTCGGTGTTGTCGATCATCAGGTCGGTGGTCTGGGGCAGGTCGAGGCTGAACTGTGCCTTGCCGTCGATGTTGAGGAAGTCATCAGACGACGACATGGCTTGCAGCTTGTCGAGGATGCCGCTCATCTGACGGCCGAGGAAGACCGATATGATGGCCGGGGGCGCTTCGTTGGCGCCGAGGCGGTGGGCATTGCCTGCCGACATGATGCTGGCCTTGATCAGCCCGTTGTGCTTGCGCACGGCGGCAAGGACATTGACGATGAAGACGAGGAACTGCAGATTCTGCTCGGGTGACTTGCCGGGCGTGAAGAGCGGCACGCCGGTGTCGGTGCCGAGCGACCAGTTGCAGTGCTTGCCCGAGCCATTGACGCCGGCAAAGGGCTTCTCATGCAGCAGGACACGGAAGTCGTGACGCTTGGCCACCTCGCGCATGACAGACATGAGCAGCAGGTTGTGGTCGTTGGCTATATTGGTCTCCTCATATATGGGAGCTATCTCAAACTGGTTGGGGGCCACCTCGTTGTGGCGTGTCTTGGCCGGGATGCCGAGCTTGTGGCACTCGATCTCGAGGTCGCGCATGAATGCCTCGACGCGCGACGGGATAGAGCCGAAGTAGTGGTCCTCGAGCTGTTGGTTTTTGGCACTCTCATGCCCCATCAGGGTGCGCCCCGTGAGGATGATGTCAGGGCGTGCCGCCACGAGCGACTCATCGACGAGGAAATACTCCTGCTCCCACCCGAGGTAGGAATAGACGCGATTGACAGCCGGGTCGAAGAGGCGGCAGACTGCCGTGGCCGCTTCGTCCACGCCGTTGAGCGCACGCAGCAGCGGTGTCTTGTAGTCGAGCGACTCACCGGTGTAGGAGATGAATATGGTCGGGATGCAGAGCGTCTTGCCGATGATGAATGCCGGCGAGCTGATGTCCCATGCCGAATAGCCGCGTGCCTCGAAGGTGTTGCGTATGCCGCCGTTGGGGAAGCTCGAGGCATCCACCTCCTGCTGGATGAGCAGTTTGCCCGAGAATTCCTCGAGCACCCCGCCCTTGCCGTCGGGCTCGATAAACGAGTCGTGCTTCTCGGCCGTGCCGTCGGTCAGCGGATGCAGCCAGTGGGTGTAGTGCGTGACTCCCATGTCCATGGCCCAGTGCTTCATGCCTTTGGCCACTGCATCTGCGGTCTCGCGGCTGAGCGGTGTCTTGTTGTCTATGGCAGCTATGACTGCGTCGTATGCTTTCTTAGGCAGATAGCTGAACATTTTCTCGCGGTTGAAGACCTGCTGCCCGAAGTAGGCTGACGGTCTCCCCGATGGTTCATCGACAGGCACGGCTTTCTTGCAGAACCCCTCTTTGACCACTTGAAATCTGAGCAATGACATTTCGATTGTCCTCCCTGTTAGTTTTATTGATGGATATTCTTTAGTCGCCCTCGCTTTGCATCGGGCAAGGCACCGCCGGTGACAGTGCAGCCGCCGGGACGCGGCATCAGCTTGCCTTTTGCTTGCATGTCAGGCCCTGCGGCGAGCCTTTTGACATGTTCACGCGGCAAAATTAGCTATATTTTCCATAGCATATCCACACTGCGGGACATTTATTGGCCGCGCCATGCCCCGCCCCGTGTGCCCCGCGGCGGCAGGAAGCGGACACCGGAGGACGAAAGTCATCGGAAATATGACAAACAACTGTTAAAAGATTGTCATCACTTCGGCCGGCAACCTTATATTTGCCATAGATTTGAACGATAAAGGCAAACGACTGTCGCAATGGCAAAGCTATTTCTTGTACCGACACCGGTCGGCAACCTCGGGGACATCACGATGCGCGCACTCGACACACTGAGGAGCGCCGACATGATATTGGCCGAGGACACACGCACGTCGGGCATACTGCTCAAGCACTATGACATCCATGTGCCGATGGCCTCACACCACAAGTTCAACGAGCACCAGTCGGTCGATGGCATAGTCAGCCGCATAGCGGCAGGACAGACAGTGGCACTCATCAGCGATGCCGGCACACCGGGCATATCCGACCCGGGATTCCTGCTGGTGCGCGAGTGCATACGCCACGGCATAGACGTCGAGTGCCTGCCCGGCGCCACGGCACTCATACCGGCATTGGTAGACTCGGGACTGCCGTGCGAACGGTTCACATTCGAGGGATTCCTGCCACAGAAGAAAGGACGCATGACGCGCCTGCAACAACTGGCGGGAGAAGAGCGGACGATGATATTCTACGAATCACCATTCCGCCTCGTCAAGACACTCGGACAGTTTGCCGAGACATTCGGCCAAGACCGGCGCTGCTCGGTCACACGCGAGATTTCCAAAATGCACGAAGAGACCGTGCGCGGCACACTGGCAGAGCTGGCCGCACACTTCACCGCCACTCCGCCCAAGGGAGAGATAGTCATCGTCGTCGAAGGCGGCAGGCAAGACAATAAAGACAAGGAAAAAAACAAAACCTCAAAGCAAGGAAAGGAAACAGAATCATGAAAGCATTAAAGTATTTGGCAGCTGTCGTAATGGCGACGGCAATGTTCTCTTGCGGACAAAACAGCAAGACGGGGCAGACGGAAGCCGATTCGCTGAGGAGCGAACTGGAGTTGAAACAAAAGGAAATGGACGAACTGCTCACCACCATCAACTTCGTGCAGGACGGATTCGACCAGATCGACCAGATGGAGGGACGCATAGACATGGCCATGGGCGACGCAGGCACGACATCTGACCGCTCGCGCATAGAGTCGCAGATGAACTTCATCATCACACGCATGAAGGAAAACCGCGACAGAATCGAACAGCTCAACAAGATGCTGCGCGACAGCAAGAACGTGTCAGCACAGACCAAAAAGACAGTAGAGATGCTCACACGACAGTTGCAGGAGAAAGAAGCCGCACTCGTCGAAATGCAGAAAGAACTCGAAGCCAAAAACATCAAAATCGCCGAGCTCGACAGCGCGGTCACGACACTGTCGTCACGCGTGGGTGACCTCGAAAGCGACAACCAAAACAAAGACAAAGTCATCGACGCACAGGACAAGATAGTCAATCGCGCATGGTATGTCTTCGGCACAAAGAAGGAACTGCGTGCGCACAAAATCCTCGACGACGGCGAAGTATTGCAAAACCAAGACTTCGACAAAGACTACTTCACCGAGATAGACATCCGCGAATTCAAGGAACTGCCGCTCCAGTCACGCCGCGCGACCATCGAGACATCGCATCCCGCCGGCTCATACGAGCTGACCAAGGACAGCAAGGGCTACTATGTCCTCAAAATCACCGACCCCGTCAGATTCTGGGAGGTGTCGCGCTATCTCGTCGTGACCGTCAAATGACACATCAGGCACAGTCCTACGGACCACACAACCATGCACCACAGTGGCAGGCCGCGAGTGCAGCCTGCCACTGTCATTTGCAGACACAGGCACAACGACACATGCCATGACGAAATCCTACCGCAACATATTCTTCGACCTCGACGACACGCTGTGGGACTTCACAGCCAATTCGCGCAGCGTCTACCACAAACTCTATGACGAGCTGGGGTATGACCGCTATTTCGCCTCATTCGACCGATATATCGCCATCTACGAGGAGCGCAACACACAGCTGTGGGACGAATACGGCAAAGGGACGATCAGCAAGGACGAGCTCAACGTCAGACGATTCACCTACCCCTTCGAGCATGAGGGCATTGACGGATGCCGCGACCTCGCACTGCGCTTCATGCGCTCATCGCTGGCCATGATGCCCACGATGGGCGGCACAGTGCCGGGAGCGCACGAGGTGCTCGGCAACCTCGCAGGACGCTACCACCTCTACATATTGTCCAACGGCTTCCGCGAACTGCAATCGGCCAAGATGCGCTCGGCACGGCTCGACGGCTATTTTGACAAAGTGATACTGTCTGAAGACATCATGGTGCACAAGCCGGCCACAGCCCTCTTCCACTTCGCCCTGTCGGCCACACAGTCATCGGCCGCCGATTCGCTGATGGTGGGCGACAACATCGACACTGACATCTGCGGGGCCATGGACGCCGGCATAGACCAAGTGTGGTTCAACCGCACGGGCCGCGACCCGGGACATCTCAGACCCACTCACACCATCACAAAACTTGAAGATTTGTTATCAATACTGCCATAAACAGCCTTTTGTGTTAATTAATATAAAATAATAGCACATTTCTCGCCCCATCGCTTGCAGATATAGGAGGAATGTCTACCTTTGCATCGTGTTTTTCATAGTATTAGATTTAAGGTTAACAAAGATTGGGTCAAGGCGTTGACCCATTTTTTTTGCACCTTGTTTTCCCCAGACCCGACGCCCGGTCTCTCACCCATCACCGCACCGCACAGGCCATGCGCCCCATGCCGGCTCTCTGCCGGTAGGGATAAAAAAAATAGCCGGATGCTCACGCACCCGGCAATAAAACAAAATATCTTCTACTAAGCTATGGCACGGCTGATCAAGCGAGCTTGTTCACGTGCAATGCAAGTTTTGACTTCAGGTTTGCAGCCTTGCTCTTGTGAATGACGTTCTTCTTGGCCAATTTGTCCAACAATGCCGTCACCTTTGGCAACATTTCGGTGGCTGCTGCCTTCTCGGTAGTTGCGCGGAGCTTGCGCACTGCATTACGCATCGTCTTGGCGTAATAGCGGTTGTGCAGTCTTTTCTTCTCAGCCTGCCTTGCTCTCTTCAATGCTGATTTATGATTTGCCATCTCGACTAATCTTTTATTGTTAATTTTCAATTTACTTGTAGCCCATAGGAGAATCGAACTCCTCTTTCAAGAATGAAAATCTTGCGTCCTAACCGATAGACGAATGGGCCTCGCTCCATGCAGGCTCTTTGCGAAGCCTTGCATCGATTTGCGGCTGCAAAGATAGGCCGTTAGTCACAACCTGCAAAACAAATCGGCATCTTTTTATACAAATTTGCAAAAAAGCCACCCTCACACAGTCGTCGGGTGGCATGATTGTCTCGCTCAGGTAGCCCATAGGAGAATCGAACTCCTCTTTCAAGAATGAAAATCTTGCGTCCTAACCGATAGACGAATGGGCCTCGCCATAGCAACCGCGGGCACTGCCCTGCGAATTGCGGTGCAAAGGTAGGGAAAAAATCCGACCGTGCAAGCATCGGCGGCAGAATTTGTCCGCGACAGCTCCGGCCCTGCGCCCTGATGACGTCGCGCCGGGCGGCAATGCCATCAGGCACACCTATTATAATAATAGGTATGAGGACTGCACCTTTCACATATTTTAGCAGTGTAGCAAACTTTTTGACAGCCGCGGCCGCCGGCATACCATTTTATCCCTAATTTTGCCACGGCAACCGTGAGAAAGTTGCATAAGAGAAACTAAAACTAAACCGTCACCCGGCAAGGGGGCGGAGCAAAATTACTAACTAAACCAATCAAGAGTATGAAAGCAAAATTCTACACTCTGTGTGGGCTTATGGCCGCGTGCATGGCTCTCGACGCCACGGCACAGGCACTGCCCAACGGTACATTCGAAGCATGGAAATCAGCTTGCGGCGACACCTACTCGCCAGACGACGGTGAATTGACGACCGCACAACGCCCCGGCGTTGAGCCCGAGGGGTGGAACGGGTCAAGCGTCAGCCAGATGGGCCTCGTCAATGAAGAGCTCGTGACACGCGGCGGTGACGACAGCGACGCACACGTCGTGATGACCAACAAGTTTGCAGGTTTCCTCGGCATCGGCTCAAATGCACCTGCCTACGTGACATTCGGCAACCCGTGGGTCTTTGCCAATATCATGGATGTAGACGCGAGCGACGGCGGCACATTCGGCGGCATGGAATACACCTACAAGCCCGACGCACTCAAGTTGAGCTACCGCCGCACATTCGGCAGCGAGGATGCCGGCAAGGCCG
>DWUP01000093.1 GCA_020012075.1 Candidatus Avibacteroides avistercoris | reverse complement strand
TGAAGGAAATAGTGGTGGATGAAAATAATCCAAACTATTCGTCTGCCGATGGCGTACTCTATGACAAGGACAAAACGATACTCATCGGCTGGCCTACTGCCAAAGGCAACGTTGATATTCTGCCGTCTGTCGCGACGATAGGCGACTGGGCGTTGGCCTTTTGTATAGCCTTGAGATCAGTCTCCATGCCGTCGGTCACAACGATAGGTGACAATGCGTTTTTCAGTTGTGATATTTTAAAGTCAGTCTCTATACCGTCGGCCATCACGATAGGTGACAATGCGTTTTCCTATTGCGATGGCCTGACCTCAGTCGATATGCCGGCATCGGTCACTATGATAGGTGACTGGGCGTTTTCCTATTGCGATGGCCTGACCGAGGTGTACTGCCATTGGGAAGAACCGCTGGAATGTGAACCGGACTTTGAAGATGAGGTACTAATGAATGCTATTCTTTACGTCCCCGACGGATGTGTCGATGCCTATCGCGCCGTGAAGCCGTGGAGCGAGTTTGCCAATATCGAGGAGGGAGGCTATTCAGGCATCGCCGACACACCGCAACCAGAGGTGACAGTCAAGGGGATTGACGGCGCGATAAGCATCGAGGGTGGCGACGGCACGGCATCCGCACCGGTGGTCGAGGTATATTCCGCCGGCGGGGGGTGCGTGTATCGCGGCACAGACAGCAGCATAGGCGGCCTTGGCCACGGCATCTATGTCGTCAGGGTCGGCGGCATGGTGCAGAAAGTGGCGTTGTGACAAGTGGGATGACCGCCTGCCGTGTCTGTGGCAAGCGGAGTGGTAGATGGAATGGAGTGGTGGAGGCTGCGGCCTCCACCACTGTTTTTTTAGAGGACTGACGGCCGTGCGCGATTGGCATGCAATGATTTTACCATTAGCATACGGTGCTACCGCCGATGGCATACGATGCTACCGCCAATGGCATACGATGATTTTGCCCGTAGGGTCGTATGATTTTGGCGGTGGCATACGGTGGTATTTGCGGCTTGGCCGCACCGAGGGCAAACGTATAGGGATGCATCCCTGCGTCTCATCTGCCCGCAGGGGTCAAGACGCGGTGTTGCGCGGCGTCGGCGAGGGACGGATGCGGCCTTGTGATGGGGACGCAAATATGCGTCTCAGCATGGTCGCGGGTGAATGGCGGGACGGTGACGGGTGACTCACTCCACGACGAGGCCGTCACGCAGGTGTATGGTGCGGTCGGTGAGCGATGCGAGGGCTTCGTCGTGGGTGACGATGACGAAGGTCTGTCCCATCTGTTCGCGCAGGAGGAAGAATATGCGGTGCAGCTCCTCCTTGTTCTTCGTGTCGAGGCTCCCCGAGGGTTCGTCGGCGAGAATGACCGACGGATTGTTCATCAGCGCCCGTGCCACGGCCACTCGCTGCTGCTCGCCGCCCGAGAGCTGCGACGGCTTGTGTCCGGCACGCTGTGACAGTCCCATGAACTTCAGCAGCTCGCCGGCCCTCGCCGATGCCTGCGACACGGTGCGTCCTGCGATGAAGGCCGGAATCATGACATTCTCGAGTGCCGTGAATTCGGGCAAGAGCTGGTGGAACTGGAAGATAAAGCCTACATTGGCGTTGCGGAATGCCGAGAGGCGCGCATCATTCATCGTCATCGCGTCGCGTCCGTCATACATGACCCGCCCGCTGTCCGGGCGGTCGAGTGTGCCCATGATGTGCAGCAGGGTGGTCTTGCCTGCCCCGCTCGGGCCGACGATGCTGACGATTTCACCTTTGTTTATTTCGAGGTCTATGCCTTTGAGGACTTCGAGCGTCCCGAATGTCTTGGTTATGCCTTCTATCTTGATCATGTCACAGATGTTTTAATACGTAGGATGCCATATAGCAGCCGAAGATGGCGGGCATATAGCTGACCGTGCCGGCTGTGGAGCGCTTGTTGCGCTCATTGACATCGATGATGGCATGGCGGTCGGCCGGCTCTGTGCTGAAGACTACGGGCAGCTTGGCACGTATGCCGCGTGCCTTGAGTCCGTGGCGGACGGCTTTGGCAAGGCCGCAATTGGTCGTCTGCCACAGGTCGGCGAGGCGGATCTGTGCGGGGTCGCTCTTTGCCCCTGCCCCCATGCTCGACACGATGCCCGTCCCACGGCTGAGGGCGGCTGCTATGAGGTCGCATTTGGGTGCGACGGTGTCGATGGCATCCACGACGAAGTCATATCCCTCGTCGAGCAATGCCCCGGTAATCGTGCCGTCGATGAACTGCACTCGTGCCTCGACCATGACGGCGGGATTGATGTCTCTGAAACGCTCGGCCAGGACCTGCGCCTTGGGTCGCCCGATGGTCGAGTGCAGGGCCGGCAGCTGGCGGTTGATGTTGGTCGGGGCCACTTCGTCGGGGTCTATCAGCACTATGCTTCCCACCCCGGCACGGCAGATCATCTCGGCGGCCCATGCCCCGACTCCGCCCGTGCCGACGACGAGGACTCTCGACGCGGCAAGCCTCTCCATCCGCCCTTCTCCCCACAGCAGGCTTGTGCGGTCGAGCCATGGGTCACTGTCGTGTGCTGTCGTTGCGTCCATTGTTCTGTCAGATATTGTTTGTCATTTCGGGCGGAACCATCCGTAGACGCGCCGCCACAGGTTGGCGTAGCTCGTCATCTCGGCCGCGGCCATCGGCTCGGTGAATGTCACCTTGTCTACATCGTGCTCGCCGAACTGCTCGGGTATGATGACGGCGAAACTGCAGTAGGCGAAATATTTGCCGAGCTGCGTAGGCAACTTCTCGAAACGTGAGTCGTAGGAGATCGCTCCCTGCCTCGACGAGACGATGACCATCAGATGGTCGTCCCTGACCTGTCCGGTGAGCAGGAGGAGGTCATCCCAGCTCTCAAGCTCCGAGTATTCGGTGCGGAGGTTCTTGTGCCTCTTGTCGATATATCCTTTGATGCGCCCCAGAGTCACCTGCGGGGCATGAAAGTGCACGCGGCACCCTGTCTGCATCCCGAGGCTGCACAGTGTCTCGACCCAACGGGTGAAACCGCTCTCATATTCGGCCTTGGCGGGGACGGCCACTACAATCCGCCTCAGTGTATTGACGGGTATGATGCATTTGACAATCATCAGCTGACGGTTGGTGCCATTTATGAGGCTGGCGAAGACATTGCCGAAGAAAGTGTCTACGACATTTGTCCGCCGGTGCAGTCCGATGATTACTTCAGAGATGTCATTCTCTTTCATTGTGTGGATGATGCCCGAGGCAATGTTGATGTCATAACGGTTGAGCATCACCACACGCTCATCGACGGCAGCCCCGACCATCGCTGCCCTCTCGAGCAGTTTGCGGCCATTAGAGGCACGTCCCCGCCCGCCCGCGACGCCGTCATTGGAGACATAGAGCGAATAGATGCTGTCATCCCGGCTTTTGCCCTTGACCATCATGGCCATGGTGATGAGCTGCTCGACATTGTCAGGGTTGGCCACCGGGACGAGGATGCGGCGATTGACTTCACGGGCATCATCATCGGCGGCCCGGTCATCCTCCTGTTGCACCATCTTGGCCGAGGCCCGCTCGGTGACAAGTGAACTGACGATGCAGGTGACGAGGATTAGTATTATCGTCCCGTTGAGGACATCTTCGTTCAAAAGCCGTTCGCCGGATGGCAGGACAATGTTATATCCGACCAGCACGGCCGCCAGTGTGGCCGCGGCCTGTGCATTGCTGAGGCCGAACATCAGCTCCCTTTCGACCCGGCTCATGCGGTATATCTTCTGCGTAAGCCAAGATGCAATCCATTTTCCCACGAGTGCGACGGCTATCATCACCGCAGCCACCTTGAGGGCATCACCCTCCCCGAAGATGACACCGAGGTCTATCATCATGCCCACCCCTATAAGGAAGTAGGGGATAAACAGAGCATTGCCGACAAATTCAAGGTGTCCCATCAGCGGTGAGACATGTGGAATGAGGCGGTTGAGTACGAGGCCGACGAGGAATGCGCCGAGTATCCCTTCCATCCCTATCAATTCCATCAGCCCCGCTCCAAGGAAGACAAGGGCCAATACAAAGATGAATTGCATCACCCGGTCGTCATACCGGCGGAAAAACCACCGCCCGATGCGGGGGAAAAGGTATAGTATCAGTGCCCCGAGCACTACGAAGCGCACAATCAACCACAGCCAGAAGAGACCTCCGCCCTCGCCCTTGAACAGGCCGCTGATGACGGCCAGCACGAGCAATGTCAGGGTGTCGGTCACGGCTGTACCGCCCACGGCTATGCTCACGCTGCGGCTTCGTGACACGCCATAGCGTATGACTATGGGATAGGCCACCAGTGTGTGTGACGCATACATGCTGGCCAGCAGGATGGATGTCAGCAGGCCATATTCGAGGAGGAAGACATTGGTCACCAGACCGATGCTTATAGGGATGATGAATGCAAGGAGACCGAGGACGACAGCCTTGGTGCGGTTGGCCTTGAAGTCTGACATATTCATCTCCAGCCCGGCGAGAAACATTATATAGTATATGCCCACCTGTCCGAAAAGCTCGAAACTGCTGTCACGTTCCAACAGGTTGAAGCCATGTTCGCCCACGGCGATGCCGGCCAGTATCATGCCTATGATGTGCGGTATCTTCAGTCTCGTGAGCAGCAGCGGTGCAAACAGGATGATGATGAGCACGATGAAGAATATCCACGTAGGGTCGGTGATCGGCAGTGCTGACGATATGTCTATGTCTTTGAAATATTGTGCAAGGTCCATTGTCGCATTGTCACGGGTTCGGCATTTGGCGGACGGTGTCCGCCGATGGCATGGCGGGAGAAGCCGGGCACGGTGTGTTCCCGTTTCTCCCGCCCGTCATGGCATCAGTGCTGCCGGCTGATGAGATATTCGGCTATCTGTACGGCATTGAGGGCAGCTCCTTTCTTTATCTGGTCGCCGACAAGCCAGAAGCTGAGTCCGTTGTCATTGGTCAGGTCACGGCGTATGCGTCCCACGTAGACGGGATCTTTGCCGGCTACATACAGCGGCATGGGGTACTTTTTCTCTGACGGATTGTCTTCGAGCACCAGGCCTTCTGCACCGGCGAATGCCGCCCTTGCTTCGTCCACGCTCACCGGACGTTCCGTTTCCACCCAGATTGCCTCAGAGTGTGCCCTGAGGGCGGGGACGCGGACGCAGGTGGCACTGACCTTGATGTCTGAGTGCATTATCTTGCGTGTCTCGTTGTACATCTTCATTTCTTCTTTCGTATATCCGTTGTCGGTGAATACATCCACCTGCGGAATCAGATTGAAGGCCAGCTGGTGGGGGAACTTCTCGACCGTCACCTCCTGTCCGTCGAGTGCTTGCCGGGTTTGCTGGTTGAGCTCGGCCATTGCCGCGGCGCCCGCACCGCTCGCTGCCTGATAGGTGGCCACGTGCACACGGCGTATGTGCGACAGGCCTTCGATGGCCTTGAGTGCCACGACCATCTGGATTGTGGTGCAATTGGGGTTGGCGATGATGCCGCGCGGGCGCACGAGGGCATCTTCAGGATTGACCTCGGGTACGACCAACGGCACGTCGTCATACATCCTGAAGGCGCTCGAGTTATCGATCATCACGGCTCCGTGTTTGGTGATTGTCCCGGCAAATTCCAGAGAAGTGCTTCCGCCGGCAGAGACAAAGGCTATGTCTATCCCCTTGAAATCGTCGTTATGTTGCAACAACTTGACCTCATAGTCCTTGCCACGGAACTTATATGTGCTCCCCGCGCTGCGTTTTGACCCGAACAAAACGAGGTCATCGACCGGGAAATTCCTCTCATCCAATACACGCAAGAACTCTTGCCCTACGGCGCCGCTTGCGCCCACAATAGCTACTCTCATCTTGGTCACTAATTTAAAATTATAATTGCATTTATGTCTGAATATTCTTTTTTCCTACCTTTATCCGGACAAGGGCAGGCATTGCCTGTCAAAAGATTCTACAAAAGTACTACTTATTTCAGATGCCAACCAATAAGATATTGTGCAAAGCAGTCCTCATTATTGCATTTTTATGCTCTTTTTGCAAAGCCGTGGGGCAGGAGACAGAGTATGTCACGGGATGGGAGGGCGACCTCGCGTCATTTGACATCGATGACAGGAGCATCAGATGTCTGACTGACGGCGAAGCCACGGTCTATGCCGTCCGGCCTGCCAAGCCCGGATGCAGGTGGACTGTGCAGTGCAACGTGGCCGACGGCAGCATGGCGACGATTGACATATTTCCCCTCGCCGGCGGCATCGGTGACCTCGACGCGGGCGAGCACTTCACCCTGACGCGCAACGGGAGCAGCCGTTTCGTCACGGCACGCGGCATCGACGGCGGCGGGGACGCATACAACATCACTTCGCTCACCGGTGACGACAGCCGGTGGATGACCATCGACATCACTTTGTCTGCCGGCAATGAGTGGACGGTGGCGGTCAATGGCGGGCAGATATTCGACGACACCGTCCTGCGCTCGCATTGCGACGGCGGAGAAGTCTTTGCCCTGCGTTTCACGGGGATGGAAGGGGCGCGGATGGCCAACATCGCCATCACGACCGACGGCGGTGGAGACGAGCCTGACGGACCGGACGACGACGGAGGAGGGGGAGATGATGATGACGGAGGGGAAGGCGACGATGACGGCGCGGGGGATGACGGCGGCGAAGGCAATGATGATGACGGCCCGGCGGGAGGCAGCACGGTGGCAAATTATGGCGACGTAGTCATCACCGAGGTCATGGCCGACCCCGTCGGCGCGGCAGGATTGCCCGAGGCGGAATATATCGAGCTGCTCAATGCCACCGACTCGGCACTCTGTCTGGCGGGATGGCGGTTGCGCTGCGGGCGGAATGAATATGAGATAGACGGCGGAGAGATAGCCCCGGGCGGATATGTCATACTGACGCGGGCGGGGCGCGAAGCCGAGTGGGACAGCGCCGGGGTGGCTCAAAGGGTGGACATGGAGCGTTTCCCCACGCTGGCCAACACGGGCAATGTCCTGACGGTCGCCGACCGCGCGGGCAGGCTCGCGGCCTACACACACTATACTGACGCGCGCTATGGCGATGCGTTCAAGGCCGAGGGTGGATTCTCGCTGGAGAGAATCGACGTGGCCAACATCAATGACACTCCGCTCAACTGGACGGCGTCGGCCGACCACTCGGGCGGGACACCGGCACGTCCGAATTCTGTCGCCGGGCATTGCGACGCGCTCGAGCGAGCCTCCTTTGCCTATGCCGGCATGATTGCCCCTGACACGTTCAGCCTCCATTTCACCACAC
>DWUP01000092.1 GCA_020012075.1 Candidatus Avibacteroides avistercoris | reverse complement strand
GTGTCGGGCCCTCAACCGGAGCAGCCGCCTCGGTGATAGTCACGTCGAAGTCATAGACTCCGCCTTTCTGGATCTCGTCCATAGCCGAGTGGCTATGCCCCTTGGGGGGATTGTGCCAAGCATCCTGATATTGCAGGCGCAGGCGTGTCGTGCCAAGGGCAGCATCCTCGGGCACTGTCAGCTCGACAGTGTAGTCCACGATGCCGGGATTTCCGGAATAAGGCAGGTTTGACGAACCGTCATCATTGACCTCGAGACCCACTTTGGGATAAGATTCTCCCTCATCGTCGAAGTCATAGTCAAGATTCCAGTCCACATAGGTCATACCAGCGCACCATATCATGTCTTCGCTGGTCGTCACATGCAGGGTGACAGTCTGTCCCCTCTCTACTGTCATGCCCTCGCCCGTATAGACATAGACGGATGAAGGCAGCGAGCCATTTGAATAGCTCAAGTCTTCTGTCGCACCGGTCGTGGTGACAGAAGTGACATAACGATCCTTGTCGTCTTTGTCACTTGCCTGTCCCGTCGTGCCGGTAGGCGTCCCCCAATCTTGGGCATTGGCCGCGAGACCAAGCCCGAGGAGCATCGACAGTGACAAAAAGTACTTTGTTAAACTCATAAAAAAACTGTTTTAATAAATAATTAAGCATTTTAGGCTACAAATATAACAAATTACATCCCACATTATTCCCCCCGACTCCCAATTGTCTATTAAATTAACACAATAAATGTCCAACTTGTCACATAATGACAGATATCTGTGGACATTTAATCAAATCAAATGCAGACTACCCCCGCATAAACCAAAATCCGCATCGGCGCGGACGGCATACGATCCGGCGGACAATAGCATACGACCCTGCGCCCGTGGCATACGACCCCGCGGGCAATGGCATACGACCCTGCGGCACACAGGGTCGTATGATAAATTTTTCCGCCCTGATGCTTGACCCGGGGCACTCCGGCGCAGTATCTTAGCGACAGCGACACCGGCACACAGACATGACCATGGAAATCAACGACCTGATAATGCTCATCGGCGCGATGGGCGGCCTCGAAGGGGCAAAATGGATAGTGCGCTCCATCAGACACTGGCAGAGTGACAGACGCAAAGAGGACGCGGCGGCCGACAGCCTCGTGGACGAGAACCACCGCAGGCGCATTGACTGGATGGAGAAGCGCGTGGAGGAAAAGGACAAGAAAATCGACGCGCTATATGACGAATTGCGGCAGGAGCAGAGCCGCTCGCTCAAGCTCCTCTCAGACTGCCACAAATGCGAGCTCGAAGCCATGCGCGGCAAGATGATGAGGTGCGAAGTGCCCGGATGCGCCGACCGCCGGCCGGCATCGGGCTACTGACAGCACGCCGCGACGCAGGGCAGGGCTTGGCGGATGATGGCAAAATGCTATCTTTGCCGAGGGGAGCCGCGGCCCGGCACAAGAGACGCCGGCACAGGCTGCACCCTCCGCACATTATATATAATAAGGTATAAAAGGAATGTACAGCGAAGACAGCCTATCTGAAGCGTCGCGCCGCGGGCGCATAGAGGTAATCTGCGGGTCGATGTTCTCAGGCAAGACCGAAGAGCTCATACGCCGGCTGAAGCGCGCCAAGTTTGCACGCCAGCGCGTAGAGATATTCAAGCCGTCGATAGACACACGCTACTCTGACATCGACGTAGTGTCGCACGACAGCAACAGCATCCCATCGACACCCATCGACTCGTCAGCCAGCCTCGTGCTGCTGGCATCAGACGTCGATGTGGTGGGCATCGACGAAGCACAATTCATGGACAAGGGACTGCCCGAAGCCTGCAACATGCTGGCGGCGGCCGGCGTGCGCGTCATCGTGGCAGGACTGGACATGGACTTCCGCGGCCGCCCCTTCGGGCCCATGCCCGAGCTGTGCGCGATAGCCGACGAAGTGACCAAAGTGCACGCCATCTGCGTGAGGTGCGGCGCACTGGCCTACATCTCACACCGCACCGTCGAGGGCGAACGGCAGGTGATGCTGGGCGAACAGGCCGAATACGAACCCCTGTGCCGCACGTGCTATATCAAGGCGACCGGCGGCGAAAAGGCCAAAGACGACAGCCATGCTTGAACGCGAGATAACATTCGACCGCGCCATCCGTATGCTCATCGGGCTGGGCGTGGTGGCAGCCATCGGCTGGCTCGTCAATTATCTGAGCGGCGTGCTGCTGCCGTTCGCAGTGGCGGCACTGGGAGCCTACCTGCTATTCCCGGTCGTCAAATTCTTCCAGTACCGCGCCCGCCTGCACTACCGTTGGCTGGCCATCACCGCCACGCTCATCATCGTGCTGGGTGCCGTGGCCGCCGTCATCGTCTTCGTCGTGCCTCCGCTGATCACCGAGGCATCACACATCAGGGACATGCTGGGCCAATACCTGTCAAGCAACACCGACTACGGGTCCATCCCCGACTTCGTGAGCCGCTTCATTGCCGACAACATCGACATAGACAAGCTGGGCGAAATGCTGTCAGAAGACAACATCGTCGCCACGGCGCGCGCCCTGATGCCACGGCTGTGGGGACTGCTGGCACAGTCGCTCAGCATAGTGGCATGGGTCGTGACGTCATTCATGGTGCTGATGTACCTGTTTTTCATCCTGCTCGACTATGAGACGCTCGAAGACGGATGGGCCAAGGCCGTGCCACGGCGCTACCGCCCGTTTGCCACAGGCCTCGCCGACGACCTGCGCAGAGGCATGAGCCGCTACTTCCGCGGGCAGTCGGTCGTCGCACTCGCTGTCGGAATCCTCTCGGCCATAGGCTTTGTCATCATCGACTTCCCCCTCGGCATAGGCATGGGACTGCTCATCGGGGTACTCACACTCGTGCCCTATCTCAAACTGATAGCCCTGCCCGCAGCCGCGCTGCTGGCCGTAGTCAAGGCCGCCGAGACAGGACAGTCCTATTGGCTGGTGCTGCTGTCTGCCATTGCCGTGTTTGTCGCCGTGCAAGTAGTGGAAGACTTCCTCATCGTCCCCAAAGTGATGGGACGCGTCATGGGACTCAACCCGGCACTCATCCTGCTGTCGCTGTCGGTGTGGGGCTCGCTGATGGGCATCATAGGGATGATCATCGCCCTGCCCATGACGACCCTCATCATGTCCTACTACAAACGCTTCGTGATAGGCGGCGAACGGCTGGCAAGAGATGATTGACAAACAAAAAGGATAAAAAACAGCTGCCGACACTTGCTATTCCGAAAAAAACGCTTACCTTTGCAACCGCAATGGCCGAAAGCCTTGCGACAACAGGTCAGATTCGCTAGCTCAGTTGGTAGAGCACAACACTTTTAATGTTGGGGTCTTGGGTTCGAGCCCCAAGCGGATCACTGGAAGAAAAGCCGAAAGGCGACAACAAAAAGAAAGTCCTGCAAGTCAATGCTTGCAGGACTTTCTTTTTGCCCCAAGGCCACGCGGCATGCAGCCCTCGCACTCCGCACTGTCAGCCACGTGCCTTGCACGGTGCGGCTGACGGCAAAACCAGCAAAGGCGGGGGAAATCACGCACACGGCATACTGAGGGAAAAAAGCCGGCTCGCCGGGGCAATCCCTGTCTTTAGGCTGCAAATACATATTTTTAGCTTAGAGATATATGTTTTTAGCCTGACGTCTATATATTTTTAGTCTAAAGAACAGAGACGGCATCCTATCCCGCAGGGAATTGCAC
>DWUP01000091.1 GCA_020012075.1 Candidatus Avibacteroides avistercoris | reverse complement strand
ACCCACTGATTAAGAGTCAGTTGCTCTACCAACTGAGCTAAGGATGCGCTTGTTTTTCCAAAAGCGATGCAAAGGTATGACTTTTGACGGAACGTGCAAAATTATCGGCCACATTTTTTCACGCGGACCGGTTTTTTTTGAGAATTGTAAATACAAGGTGTTAGTACAGAGGTGTCTTTTCCCCATAATAACCGAATGTCCAAGTACGCCCGAAAGTGTCGTAGTCTTCTTTTGATATAGGTTCGAGGATATAGAACACACCGTAGCCTTCACCACCGAATGCTGTCTTGCTTTCGGGATTATTTACCTGAAATTCTTCGCGGCCTCCCCTATAATCAATCCTCTTGACAAACCGCTTCCCGTCATCATCGACACGAACCACGGCATCAGCCATGTAGTTCTTGTAGTATTCCATGATTAAAATGTAGATTGGGATTTGAAAACGGCCTCTCTGGTCAGCCACACGCATCCCACCGCCTTGTTTCATGCGCCATACCCGTTTGGGGTAAAGCCTTGTCCGCTGCGAGAGTAACCGCTTATTTGCTATGCTGCGCAAATCTAAACTATTTCCCTTTTAATACTTAATGTATGGCATGGGAAATTTAGCTATTCCCCCACGATTCGCAGTATAGAGACGCCTTAATCTTCTGTGATTTGAGACACGCCACGTGCTTGCGTGTATAATTACATTTTTTTGCAGATGAATGAGTTTTTTTCGTACCTTTGTTTCGTCCAAGGCATTAATTGATTGCAATTTATGAAACCGGCATATCTATTGCTCGCTGGCATGGTCCTCTCATTGTCGGCCACACTCACCGGGTGCGGCGGCGACGGGACAGACGATGTGCCCGCCAAGCAACACTTCAACCGCATCAAAGGCGTGGTGAGCTATCGCAAGGAGTTCAACGACCTCAACGACCTGCACCTGTCATCGGCACGGACCATCGGTGTCACGCCGATAACATCACGCAGCGACCTCGGGCGCACATCCCGCCAGCTGATGTGGGTGGATGACAACAAATACTATGAAGTGGACAGGCTGACGCACTCTGTCCCCTATCTCGTGCCAAGGGCAAGCGCAGTGCTGATGGCGATAGCAATGAACTTCAATGACTCACTGGAGGCCAAGGGCATCGGGCCACACAAGTTGATCGTGACATCAGTATTGCGTACCAAAAACGACGTCAAACGGCTCAGGAAGAGCAACGCCAATGCCTCGCTCAACTCGGCACACTTCTATGGCACGACATTCGACATCAGCTACAACAGATTCGTCAAGACCGGCGGCGCGGACGGCGACGAGGAAGTGCGCGAACTGAAGCTAAAACTGGTGTTGTCTGAGGTACTCAAAGACATGCGCGATGCAGGCCTGTGCTATGTCAAGCATGAGCTGAGGCAGGGCTGCTTCCACATCACAGCGAGATGAAATGCCCAGAGCGACAGGAACGTAAACAAAACGACTATCATAAAACGATATTGACAGAAAAATGAGACATAAGATAACATCATCCATCCTGCTGGCCGCGATACTGGCATCGGCATCATGCACACAGCAAAACGATGACAGAGACCTCACGCCTGTGGATTATGTCAATCCCGGCATGGGCTCGATCAGCCATCTGCTCATGCCGGCATTCCCGACCATACAGTTGCCCAACAGCATGCTGCGCGTCTACCCCAACCGTGCGGACGCCACGGGCGACAGGCTTTTCGGATTGCCGGTCATCGTGACCAACCACCGCGAGACGTGGGCATTCTCTATCGCTCCCGTCACAGGCAGCACTGACGACATCGCCCCCATCCCGGCACTGAGTTATGACAACGAGGCCGTCAAACCCTACCGCTATGACGTCTATCTCGACGAGGCGGACATCGATGTCAGCTTCGCTCCGTCACACCAGTCGGCAGTCTACCGCTTCGACTACAACGGCGACGGCACACGATGGATGGTCTTCGCCACCCGCAGCGGCCGGCTGCAATACAGCGACGGCGTGCTCAGCGGCTACCAGTCGCTGACCGACCGCACCAAAGTCTATGTGTCGCTCAAGACCGAGCAGGCACCCGCCGACGTGGTGATGATAGACAATGACGGCAATGTCATAGCCGATGCCACGGACATTGAGGGCGACACGGTGGCAGTGGCATTGCAATTTGCCGAAGACGTGGAGTCGCTCGGCGTGGCCTATGGCGTGTCACTCATCAGCGAAGAGCAGGCCGCAGCCAACCTCAACAGGGAAATACAAGGATATGACGTGGCAGCCGTGGCCGACGAAGGACGCCGTGCGTGGAACGACAGGCTCGGCACAATCGAGGCCAAAGGTGATGACCACGATGCACTCACGGTATTCTACACATCACTCTACCGCTGCTTCGAGAGGCCGGTGTGCATCAGCGAAGACGGACGCTACTTCTCGGCCTACGACGGGCAGGTACACGACGACGGGGGACGGCCTTTCTACACCGATGACTGGCTGTGGGACACCTACCGTGCCACTCACCCGCTGCGCGTGCTGATCGACAGCGACGGCGAGAGCGACATGCTCAACTCACTGATCCTCATGGCAGAGCAGTCAGGCAAAGGATGGCTGCCGACATTCCCCGAGGTGACAGGCGACACACACCGCATGAACAGCAATCACGGCGTGGCCACCATCCTCGACGCCCATGTCAAGGGGCTGACAGGATTTGACCTTGCCAAAGGATATGAATACAGCCGGCGCGCCATCGAGGAGAAGACACTCATCCCGTGGTCAGACCGTCAGGCAGGATGGCTCGACGACTTCTACAAAAAGCATGGCTACATCCCCGCACTACGCCCCGGCGAGAAAGAGACAGTCGAAGGCGTCTCAATATGGGAGAAACGGCAACCCATAGCCGTAACCCTCGGCACGGCCTACGACGAATGGTGCCTTTCGCAGCTGGCCGGGCAACTGGGCAAGGACGACGATGCCGCATACTATGCAAAGCGTGCGCTCAACTACCGCAACGTATTCAACCCTGCCACCAAATTCTTTCACCCCAAGGACAAGGACGGGCAGTTCATCCCCGGCATAGACTACCGCTATGACGGCGGCCTCGGCGCACGTGACTATTATGATGAAAACAACGGATGGATCTACCGCTGGGACGTGCAGCACAACATCGCCGACCTCATCTCGCTATATGGCGGCGCAGAGCACTTCGCCTCGGCACTCGACTCGATGTTCAACGTGCCGCTCGGTATGTCCAAATGGGCTTTCTATTCATTCCTGCCCGACCACACGGGCAATGTGGGCATGTATTCGATGGCCAACGAGCCCAGCCTGCACATACCATATTTATATAATTATGCCGGCAAGCCCTACATGACCCAGAAGCGCGTGCGCACCCTGCTCGGCCAATGGTTCAGAAACGACCTGATGGGACTGCCCGGCGACGAGGACGGCGGAGGCATGTCGGCCTTCGTAGTCTTCTCGATGATGGGATTTTATCCCGTCACGCCCGGATTGCCGATATACAACATAGGCAGCCCCGTCTTCAGCGACGTCAAGGTGCATCTGTCCAATGGCAACACATTCGAGATTGTGGCAGAGGATTATTCTCCTGACAACAAATACATCCAGAGCGCCGAGCTAAACGGAGTGGCATGGGACAAACCGTGGTTTACCCACGACCAACTCGCTGCCGGCGGCAAGCTGGTCGTAAAGATGGGACCGAAGCCAAACAAATCATGGGGGACGTCGAGTGTCCCTCCATCAGGAATGAACAGCGACAAATGATGACTGACAATGCTACAGACCGTGCCGGGGAGGATATCAGCCCGGCACGCTATTTCATATATCTGTCATACGATGGCTCGGCATACCACGGATGGCAGATACAGCCAAACGGAATCTCTGTCCAGCAACGCCTCAACGAGGCTCTGACGACACTGTTGCGCACACCGACCGGGGTGACAGGAGCCGGCCGGACCGATGCCGGCGTCCATGCCAAAATGATGGTGGCACACTTCGACGCAGTGCTCGGCAGCATGACATGCGACACCCTCGCCGACAAGCTAAACCGCCTGTTGCCGGGCGACATTGCGATAGACTCGATAGTCCCCGTGCGCGCCGACGCCCATGCACGGTTTGACGCCACATCACGCACCTACCATTACTATATCACACGGCGCAAGTCGCCATTCGCGGCACGCTACCGCTGGCGGGTGCACACACCGCTCGACATGGCACGCATGAATGAGGCAGCACGACTGCTCACCCGCTACACCGACTTCACCAGCTTCAGCCGCCTGCACACCGACACGAAGACCAATAATTGCCGCATAACGCTCGCCGAATGGCGGCAAACGGGCGACGGCGACATGATCTTTGTCATCCGTGCTGACAGATTCCTGCGCAACATGGTCAGAGCTATCGTCGGGACACTCTACGAGGTAGGGCGCGGGCGCATGGACATCGACGGATTCACACGTGTCATCGAGGGACGCGACCGCTGCCTGGCCGGCAGTTCGGCACCGGGCAACGCACTTTTCCTCAGTGAGATAACCTATCCGCAATCGATATTCATCCAATAGACAATGTGGCTGACACTCGCTTTCCTATCGGCCATACTGCTGGGCCTCTATGACATAGCCAAGAAGACGTCGCTGCGTGACAACGCCGTGCTGCCCGTGCTGCTGCTCAACACGGTGTTTTCGACACTGATTTTCCTGCCATTCATCATCATCTCACGCACCTGCGGGGCGGACACACTGGGACAGATGTTCTACGTCCCCGAAGCCGGATGGACGACACACCGCCTGATCATCATCAAGGCCATGCTCACCCTTGCGTCGTGGATATGCGGCTACTTCGCCATCAAACACCTGCCCCTCACTATCGCCGGTCCCATCAATGCCACACGCCCGGTCATGGTGCTGGTGGGAGCCATGCTGGTCTTCGGCGAGAGGCTCAATGCATGGCAATGGACGGGGACTGCGTTTGCCGTGGTGTCATTCTTCCTGCTCAGCATCTCGGGCAAACGCGAGGGCATCGACTTCAGGCACAACAAGTGGATATTCCTGCTCATAGCAGCCGCCATCTTCGGCGCTGCCAGCGGGCTATATGACAAATATCTGATGCAGAGCATCGCACCGATGACCGTGCAGTCATGGTTCAACATCTACCAGATGGCAATGATGACCATCATCGTGGCAATACTATGGCTGCCTGCCCGCGACCGCGGCAGACGGTTCGAGTGGCGGTGGTCGATAGTGCTCATATCGCTGTTCCTCTCGGCCGCCGACTTCGTCTACTACTACGCATTGAGTTGCGACGGGTCGATGGTCTCCATAATCTCGATGGTGCGGCGTTCGAGTGTCATCGTGTCATTCACCGGTGGCGTACTGCTCTTCCACGAACATAACATACGCTACAAGGTCATAGACCTCGCCATGGTGCTGGCCGGCATGGTATTCCTCTACATCGGCAGTTGAATCATATGGCGACGGCGGGCAGGACAGCGGCAAACAGGAATATTGCATAAAATTGCTTCCGCCCGGCATCGGCTGTACATACTTTTTGCTATATTTGGGCATCCTAAAACAAAACGAAAGCGAATAATGAAGAAATTAGCATTGACAGCCGCACTAATGCTGTGGGGGACCGCCGCCGCGTTGGCATGCACCAATCTCATCGTGGGCAAGAAAGCGTCTTCCGACGGCTCTGTTTTCATAACCTATTCAGCTGATTCCTATTGCATGTTCGGTGAGTTGGTCCATTTCCCGGCCGCCAAATGGCCGGCAGGCACCATGCTGCCCGTCCACGAATGGGACACCGGCCGGTATCTGGGAGTGATAGAGCAGGCAAGCGAGACATATAACGTCATCGGCAACATCAACGAGTTTCAGGTAGCAATCGCCGAGACGACATTCGGCGGGCGTCCCGAGCTGGTGGACACGACCGGCATACTCGATTATGGCAGCCTCATCTACATCACCCTGCAACGTTCGCGCACCGCCCGCGAAGCCATCGACGTAATGACAGAGCTGGTCAATGAATATGGCTATTGCAGCAGCGGGGAATCATTCTCGATAGCCGACCCGGGCGAGGCATGGATACTGGAGATGATAGGCAAAGGCCCCGGCAACCGCGGTGCAGTATGGGCGGCAGTGCGCATACCCGACGACTGCATCTCGGCCCATGCCAACCAATCACGCATCCGCCAACTCACATTCGACGACGAAGACAACTGCCTCTTCTCGTCTGACGTCATAACTTTCGCACGCGAGAAAGGATACTTCGACGGCAAGAACACCGACTTCAGCTTCTCCGAAGCCTACGCACCGGCCGACTTCAGCACCAGCCGCCATTGCGAGGCACGGGTGTGGAGCTTCTTCAACCGGTATGTCAGCGGCATGGACAAATACCTGCCCTATGTCAGCGGTGAGAACAACGACGGGATGCCACTCTACGTCCGTCCCGAGCGCAAGCTGTCGATGACCGACGTGCGCGACATGATGCGCGACCACTATGAAGGCACACCGCTCGACATGTCGCACGACGTCATGGCAGGCCCCTATTCCTCGCCCTACAGATTCCCACTGCTGGAGTTTGAAGCCGACGGCAAGAAGTACTTCAACGAGCGTCCCATCTCGACCTACCAGACGGCCTTTTCGTTTGTGGCACAGCTGCGCGCTTCACTCCCCGACCCTGTCGGAGGCGTATTGTGGTTCACACTCGACGATGCCAACATGTCAGTCTTCACCCCCGTCTACTGCGGAGCAGACCGCGTGCCCGACTGCTATGCGGCCAACGGCGCGAGCGACACACGCTTCTCATGGGACAACGCCTACTGGATATACAATTGGGTGGCCAATATGGTCTATCCCCGCTACAGCCTGATGTTTGGCGACCTCAGGGAGCAGCGCGACATGCTCGAGCGCACATACGTCACCATGCAGCCGGGCTTCGAGCAAGTGGCAGTCAGGCTCTATGACAGCGACAGGGCTGCACTGAGGGAATTGCTCAACAGCTACACCAACGCCACCGCACAAAACGCACTGGAAAGCTGGAAGGAACTGGCCGAATATCTCATCGTCCGCTACAACGACAACGTGATAAAAGAAGTCAAAGACGGCAAATTCGTGCTCAACGAAAACGGACGATGCAACTCATTCACACGACCGGCCTATGACAAGCAGTTCATAGAGCAGGTCATCAGCTTGACAGGCGACAGATATGTCATGCCCGAAAGCAGCAAATGACACAGCAGACAGAGTTTAAACAAAATACAACTATGGAAAATCAAGAACTGATCAGAATGGTGACCGAGAAAGCCACCAAATGGCTGTCACCAGACTATGACGAAGAGACAAGGAAAGAAGTACAGAGAATGCTCGACAATGAAGACAAAACCGAGCTGATCGACGCATTCTACAAAGACCTCGAATTCGGCACGGGAGGCCTGCGCGGCATCATGGGAGCAGGCACCAACCGCATGAACATCTACACCGTCGGAGCCGCCACGCAGGGACTCTCCAACTACCTCAACAAGAGCTTCAAGGACAAGGGACAAATCTCTGTCGTCGTGGGACACGACTGCCGCAACAACAGCCGCAAGTTTGCCGAGATTTCGGCAGACATCTTCTCGGCCAACGGCATCAAAGTCTATCTCTTCGACGACATGCGCCCCACCCCAGAGATGTCATTCGCCATACGCCACCTGCACTGCCAGAGCGGCATCATCCTCACGGCATCACACAACCCCCGCGAGTACAACGGCTACAAAGCCTACTGGGACGACGGCGCACAAGTCCTGCCGCCGCATGACACCGGCATCATTGACGAAGTAAACAAAGTGACCGAAGTGTCTGACATCAAGTTCAAAGGCAACAAAGACCTCGTGCAAATCATCGGCGAAGACGTAGACTCGGCATACCTCGACCGCCTGCACACCATCTCGATCGAGCCGGATGTGATCAAACGCCACAAAGACATGAAGATTGTCTACACACCCATCCACGGCACAGGCATGATGCTCATCCCGCGCGCGCTCAAGCAATGGGGCTTCGACAACGTGCACTGCGTGCCGGAACAGATGGTCAAGGACGGCAACTTCCCCACAGTCGTCTCACCCAACCCCGAGAACGCCGAGGCACTCACACTGGCAGTCAATCTCGCCAAGTCAATCGATGCCGACCTCGTCATGGCATCAGACCCCGACGCCGACCGCGTAGGCATAGCATGCAAGGATGACAAGGGCCAATGGGTGCTCATCAACGGCAACCAGACATGCGCCATGCTCCTCTACTACATCATCACCCAATACAACAAACTCGGGAAACTCAAAGGCAACGAATTTGTAGTCAAGACAATCGTCACCACCGAACTGATCAAAAACATCGCCGACCGCAACGGCATCGAAATCTTCGACTGCTACACCGGATTCAAATGGATAGCCCGCGAGATACGGCTCAACGAAGGCAAGAAGAAATACATCGGCGGCGGCGAAGAAAGCTACGGATTCCTCGCCGAAGACTTCGTGCGCGACAAAGACGCAGTGTCGGCCTGCTGCATGATAGCCGAGATGGCTGCATGGGCCACCGACAACGGCAAGTCACTCTACCAACTCCTGCAAGACATCTATCTGGAGTATGGTTTCTCGATGGAGCGCGCCATCAACATCGTCAAGCCCGGCAAGACAGGAGCCGACGAAATCAAAGCCATGATGGAAGGCTACCGCGCCAACCCGCTCAAGGAACTGGCAGGCTCGCCCGTGGTGCTCTTCAAGGACTACAAGACACTCAAGCAAGTCGATGACAAGGGCAACGTGAGCGACATCGACATGCCGGCCACGTCCAACGTCCTCCAGTTCTTCTCGGCCGACGGATCAAAAGTCTCGATACGCCCCTCGGGCACAGAGCCGAAAATCAAATTCTACATCGAAGTCAAAGAACTGATGCACAGCCGCGGCGACTACCACGAAGTCAATGCCAAGGCCGAACAGAAAATCGAACGCGTCAAGAAATCACTCGGCGTCTGAGAGATAAAAACCCAGACACCCACAAGCAGAGAGTCGCCCGGAGCAGCACAATGAAGCCGCCACGGGCGACTCTCTTGTCATCACGCACGCCACGGCAATCACGGAATGGCCATACCACAGGCACAAAAACATAGAATGACACCCGCGACAGGATAGAATGCCACCACCGGCAGCATTCTACCATTTTCCCCGCACCATACTACCCAAAAAACACTTTGCACCGCGATTTTAACACCAATAAATTAAATTGGGATAAAATCGTCATAATACTTTTTATATATATTTGCTACTGAAGTCGGGCATTTGCGGGTCACACTGTCACGAAGCAATAATCCGCAGCCACACTTCACTGCACAAAGACGGAGTTTAGAATCAATACGTTAAAATACATGATGAAGAATTTACCTCTCAAAAAGTCTGTGCCGGCACTGCTCACGGCACTATTCACCCTCCTCACAGTCAATGCCGGCATGGCAGCACCCGTCGATTACAGGCTCGCGGGCAGCACCGCAGCAAGCCCGACCGCACCGGTACACAAAGCACCCGCAACGCAGCAAGTGGCCGAAGGCATCACTTACATCGGCTATTCAGAAGCCGAAGTGGACCGCAGCAAATGCATCGGGTTTGACGACATGGGCGACCACGGCACATCACTCCAAGCCATCAGGCTCACGACAGACATGCTCGCCCCCTACGTGGGACAGAAGCTGTCGGGCATACGTGCCGGACTCGGCGAAGAAGTGGAGGATGTGACATTCTTCGTCCGCTACACACTGACCGGCGAGAATGTCATCGAGAAGACCGTGAAACGATGCGGCATGTCGTGGAACAATGTCAAGTTTGACACACCGCTGACCATCACCGCAGGACAGGAACTCTTCATCGGCTATTCCTACTACCACGAGGGCGAGCGCTATGTCATCGGGGCCGACAACACGCACGGTTTCGAGCAAGGCTCATGCTATCTGGGATACATCAGTGAATTGGAAAATTATTTTGATGACAACAGTGCCGAAATGTTCAACCTCGGCAAGCTGCTCATCTCGGGCATCATCGGCGACGACATCTCGGCATGTGGCAACTCGCTCACACTGCTGGGTAGCGACCTCGGTACCTACGTGCAGCGCGACTCGCCGACAGACGTGACACTCGAGGTCTTCAACAGCGGATGGAACGAGGTCACCAGCGTCGTGGTGACTGCCACCGTCGACGGGCAGGAGGCGACACACACATTCGGACTGTTCAGACCCATACCGGCCTACACATCTTCCACATTGCTGTGGGAAGACCTCACACTGACCGACGATGCCAACGTCACCTTCGAGATTGGCAATGTCAGCAACCTCACCAACTATGCCACAAGACGCACCCTGTCGCAGGATTGCTCAGTATATGAAGGTGAAGGATTCAAACGCAAGCTCTTGCTCGAGCAGTTCACCGGCCAGTCATGTTCCAACTGTCCCGCCGGCGTCGATGCCATAGACGCATTCATCGTCGGCCACGAGGAAGACATCGTGTGGGTAGCCATACACTCATTCTACCTCTCGCCCGGTCTGGAAGACAACTTCTACAACGAGGCAGCACAATTCTATGCCGCAAAATTTGACGAAGACGGATCGGCACCGATGATGACGCTCAACCGCGCACGGCGCACCCTCTACTTCACCACCGAGGAGGGGCCGGCTTCGATTACAGCCGTCACCACACACCCGATGTATTTCGCCTACGCCAACAACTATCAGAACTTCCTCGACGAAGAGATAGCCGCGCCGGCACGTGTCTCGGTAGTCATCGACCAGCAGTATGACGCAGCCGCCGACCGCCTGACTGTCACAGTCTCGGGACGCGCCACCGAGCAGCTCCCCGGCACACACGTCGGGCTGACGGTCTATGTCCTCGAGGACGGGCAGATCAGCTACCAGAGCGGCGCCAACAGCGACTATCGCCACGACAACATCCTGCGCGACGTCCTCACCGCATTCGAGGGCGATGTCATCGAATTTGACGAAGACGGCTACTATGAGATGACCTACACCTATGACATCCCGGAGCAATATGTCAGTGCCGTCAGCAACGTCACCACCATCCCCGACCGCCGGCAGATGAAGATTGCCGCCTTCGTGTCAAGGTTTGAAGACGACAAGAATGACTGCATGGTCTACAATGCCGACGAGCAGCAGCTCGTGAGCGACGCATGGCAGTCGGGCATCAGCGACGAGACAATGAACGGTGGCGTGACATTCACCTTCAGCGACGGCTCATTCCACACCACAGCACCCGAAGCGATGAGCGTGGAGGTCTATGACCTCATGGGAGTGCGCCTGCCCAACAAGGGACTGGACAGCGGAGTCTACCTCCTCAGGGCGACCGATGCCGGAGGACACACCTATGTCACCAAGATGGCAGTCACCGAGTGACAGACACGGCACACGGGCTCTGCACGCCCGGCGATGCCGACAGACAGCATAAACCTGCGGGGAGACAGCTCACCACTCTCTCCCCGCCATAAAATCAATAAAATATGAGAGACTTTTACATGAGATTTTTTATGGCGTTTGCCGCCATGCTGTGTTGGGTCGGTGTCAATGCACAGACCATCACTATCAACTATGAGCAGGAGGGTAACGGAAGCCCGCAAGTCGAGTACCTGAACAGTTCTTTCGCGCCTACATTCGTAGACCTCAAGGCCGGTGAGGCAATCACTATCTCTGACGCGAAGTACAACCCGAAGAATATCAATGGCGAGTGGATCAGTTGCTACCAGCTGATCATGCACCCCAACCCTGCCGGCAAGTTGCTGGACATCCAGCGCGACGGCTTCACCGACACACAGGCGATGAGCGACTATGAAGTCTACGGGCAGTTCAACATCCTCCTCACCGAGCAGACGGACCAAG
>DWUP01000009.1 GCA_020012075.1 Candidatus Avibacteroides avistercoris | reverse complement strand
TAAGAGACAGGTATATATATGTTGCATGACAGGTAATGTCTGATATGTGAAAGCCATGTCTTTGATTTTGTTTGCAATGTTAGGCAGGTCTTTGTATGATGGCGAATGATTTTTTGCTTTCCTTGCCGCCTTTACCATTTGGCATAAGTGTAATATGGCTTCTGAAAGATTTTGCCGGCAAGTGATCTCCTGTTTCTCCTTTACGTATATTTGTTTCACGAATACAGGATGCGGTTCGGCAAAGTCCGGGTGTGAGCAGGCTCCCACCCTTGTCTCTGCGCTCACCTTTCACTATATTTGCAGCAATAATCTAACGTCTGACTGATGAGAGAGTTTATCAAGGTGTTGAGGCGCTTTGTCCCGCCTTACAAGAAGTATTTGATGTTGACCATACTGTTCAATATTCTAACGGCGTTGCTCAACATTTTCTCTTTTTCGCTTATAATCCCCATATTGCAGATACTATTCAAACTTGACAATAGTGTCTATGAATATATGGAATATGGCGCAGGTGTCGATATGAAGGACTGGTTGGTGAATAATTTCTATTACTATGTCACGGGCCTGATAAGCAGTTATGGGGCGAGCATCACTCTGCTATTCCTCGGGTTGTTTCTGATAGTTATGACATTTCTAAAGACCGGATGTTATTTCTTGTCGTCGGCCTGCATTGTCCCCATGCGGACAGGCATAGTGCGTGACTTGAGGGTGACGCTGTTTGACAAGATACTGTCGCTGCCTCTCAGTTTCTTTTCCAATGAAAGGAAGGGTGATATCGTGGCCCGCATCAGTGGTGACGTGCAGGAAGTCGAAAACTCGATTATGAGTTCGCTTGACATGTTGTTCAAGAATCCCATACTGATTATTTCCTATTTTGCCACCCTTGTGGCGGTTAGTTGGCAACTCACGCTTTTTACTATTATCGTTTTGCCTTTTATGGGCTGGATAATGGGCAAGATAGGCCGCCAGTTGAAACGTTCTTCGCTCGAGGCGCAAAACAAGTGGAGCGACATAATGTCAGAGGTAGATGAGACTCTCGGTGGCTTGCGTGTCATCATGGCTTTCAATGCGCAAGACAAGATACGCGGGAGGTTCGTGGCTACCAACAACAGCTATCGTGATATCGTTGGCCGGGTATCCATGCGGCAGCAGCTGGCGCACCCGGTGAGTGAATTTTTAGGCACTGTCTTGATTGTAGCTGTGCTATGGTTTGGCGGCACACTTATCTTGAACGAGAAGTCTATGGTCGATGCCAGTTCGTTTATTTTTTATCTTGTGATACTCTACAGTCTGATCAATCCGCTCAAAGAGTTTACCAAGGCCGGATATAACATCCCCAAAGGCCTTGCATCCATGGAGCGTGTTGATAAAATCCTTAAGGCTGCCAATGATATGGTGGAGAAGGAAAACCCGGTCAAACTGACTGCTTTTGACGACAAGATAGAATTCCGTGGCGTCAGCTTCAGTTATGGTACAAGAAGAGTTCTCAACGACATCAACCTGACAATCCGCAAAGGGCAGACTATCGCGCTTGTCGGCCAGTCTGGGTCGGGCAAGTCCACGTTGGTAGACCTTATTCCCCGTTTCAGGGATGTGGATGAGGGGAGTGTGACCATAGATGGCATAGATGTGCGTGATGCCGCGATAAATGACCTCAGAAGCCTCATGGGCAATGTCAATCAAGAGGCTATCTTGTTTAACGATACATTCTTCAACAACATCGCATTCGGAGTCAAAGACGCGACGATGGACGATGTTGTCGAAGCAGCAAAGATTGCCAATGCACATGACTTCATCATGGAGACAGAGGATGGCTACCAGACATACATAGGAGACCGCGGCGGGAAATTGTCGGGCGGGCAAAGGCAGCGTATCAGCATAGCACGCGCCATACTCAAGAATCCTCCTATACTGATACTCGACGAGGCAACCTCTGCACTCGATACAGAATCCGAGCGGATGGTGCAGGATGCTCTCGAAAAACTGATGAAAAGTCGCACGACCATAGCTATCGCACACCGATTGTCTACTATCCGCAATGCCGATGAAATCTGTGTCATGAGTGAGGGACGCATTGTCGAACGGGGCAGACATGAGGATTTGATAGCTCTCAACGGTTATTATAAGAGGTTATGTGACATGCAAACGTTCTGAATAGGGAAAAGACAAACGCAAGCATTTATACTATATGGAGTCTATAAAGGAAATATATAAGATAGGTCATGGCCCGTCGAGCAGTCACACGATGGGGCCGCATCGCGCAAGTGAAATGTTCAGGGACAGACATTCTGACTGTCATAATTTCGAGGTCACACTGTTTGGCAGCCTGGCAGCTACGGGCAAGGGGCACTTGACTGACAAGGCAGTGCAGGATGTCCTGTCACATTGCGGCAAGGTGACTATCGTGTGGAGGCCTAATGAGTTCCTTCCATTCCATCCCAACGCCATGACGTTCAAGGCACTCGATGACAATGGCACTGTGATCGATGAATGGACCGTCTACAGCGTGGGTGGCGGGGCTTTGTCAGATGGCAAGGACTATTTGGAGAAGAGCAATGCCGACTATCCGATGACTCAGATGACAGACATCCTGCATTGGTGCGAGCGCACCGGGAGGAGCTATTGGGAGTATGTCCAGCAGTGCGAAGACAGTGACCTGTGGGATTATCTGGCCGAGATTTGGCGTGTGATGAAGCAGTCGGTGCGCAATGGCTTGGAAAACGATGGCGTATTGCCGGGACCGTTGAATCTGCGCCGCAAAGCCAGCACCTATTTCATCAAGGCCCGTGGATATAAGCAGTCGTTGCAGTCACGCGGACTTGTATTTGCCTATGCTTTAGCAGTCAGCGAAGAGAATGCTTCGGGCGGAATGATTGTCACTGCGCCGACTTGCGGCTCTTGCGGTGTAGTCCCGTCGGTGCTTTATCATCTGCAGGAGACGAGGGATTTCTCTGACGCACGCATCCTCCGTGCTCTGGCGACAGCCGGTCTGGTGGGCAACATAGCAAAGTCCAATGCTTCTATATCGGGAGCAGAGGTGGGCTGTCAGGGCGAAGTGGGTGTGGCATGTGCCATGGCGTCGGCAGCAGCCAACCAATTGTTCGGCGGCAGTCCTGCGCAGATTGAATATGCTGCCGAGATGGGACTCGAACATCACCTCGGCATGACTTGTGACCCGGTGTGCGGCATGGTGCAGATCCCATGCATCGAGCGCAATGCCTACGCTGCCGCGCGCGCTCTGGATGCCAATCTCTATTCTTCATTTACAGACGGGGGACACCGTGTGTCCTACGACAAAGTACTGCAAGTCATGAAAGAGACGGGCTGCGACCTGCCATCTGTCTACAAAGAAACAAGCCAAGGCGGATTGGCCAAGGACTATGAGCAGATGGAGTAGGACGGCCACCGGTCAATCATAAAACAAAAGGATATGTCTGATAAGAAACTCACCCGCTCGTCAAACCGCATCATAGCCGGCGTGTGCGCCGGCCTTGCAGAATACTTCGGGCTTGATGTCACGATGGTCAGGGTGCTATATGTGGTGCTGTCGGTCGCCACGGCATTTTCCGGCACTCTTGTCTATCTGGTGCTCTGGATATTGATGCCGCGCTCGTGACAGCCGGCGGCTGTGGACCGTGTGTCGGCAATGCCGGGCGGCGGGAATATACTAAAAGTGCCAATCCGGCGTTATATAATCATTGCAACACTAAATTAGTAGCCACCGACCATGGACAGAACCGGCAGCCTGAAAGTCATAATCATCTGCGTCGCAGTCGTCATCGCCATTGCTTCGCTCGTCGTGTCACAGACATTGACCGACAGGATGAAGCAGGAGGAGCGTACCAAAATGGAGATATGGACATCGGCGATGCAAATAATGAGCAATGCCGATTCTGACGCTGACATGACACTCGTCTTGCGAGTGTTGAATGGCAACAATACTATCCCGGTCGTCGTGGTGGACGACAACGGGATGATCCAAGACTATCGCAACCTCGATATCAGCAGGTCTGACTCGCTCGCTTCGTTGCACGAACAGGTGGCTGAGATATGCAAAGCCGGCAAAAACATCCGCTTCTACCTCAACGACCGTGCTGGCAATGTCGATCACGGGCAGTTTGTCGATGTCTACTATGACGACTCTTTGCTCCTGCGGCAACTGGCCGTCTTCCCCTATGTCCAGCTGGGTGTGGTGATCATATTTGTCATTATAGCGGCCTATCTGCTGACAAACATGAAAAAAGTAGAGCAAAACCGCGTCTGGGTCGGCTTGTCAAGGGAGACAGCACACCAGCTCGGCACACCGATTTCATCGCTGATGGCATGGAAGGACTTGCTGGAAGAGGACCATCCCGATGATGCCGCCGTAAAGGAGATGGGCAAGGACATCGAAGTCCTCAAGACTGTGGTAGACAGATTCTCCAAGATAGGGTCTGAACCGGAGGTTGAGATATGTGATATCTCCGAGATAATCAAGGACAGGGCGGAATACATTTCACGCAGGATATCAAACAAAATCGATGTCAGGTGCGAGATGCCGGCGCACCACGTCAAGGCATTGGTCAGCCACACACTCTTTGAATGGGTCATAGAAAACCTTTGTAAAAATGCGGCTGACGCAATGGACGGCGTGGGGGCAATCATCCTGACGCACGGCAAGTCTGACAAAAAGATTTGGGTCGAGGTGTCAGACAATGGCAAGGGTATCCCGAAGTCAAAGTATAAAACGATATTCAACCCCGGTTACACCACGAAAGAGCGCGGGTGGGGGCTGGGGCTTTCGTTGTCCAAGCGCATCATTGAGGAATATCACAAGGGACGCATCTATGTCAAGTACTCAGAGCTTGGCAAGGGGACCACGTTCCGCATCGAGCTCAGGGACGTGAGTGTCTGACAGTGCAGGCTGATGCCCGGCATGACGGCCGGCGTGACGGGTGACCAAGGATGGGCGGTGTCTCATTTCGAGTCTGTTTGTTGCGGTGATGAAAGTAATTTTATTACTTTCGCAGAAACTACTCTGCCCATCTCATGTATATAAGGTATATATTGCTGCCTGTATTGGCCGTGCTAATTGCTGCAGCCGCCGGTTGCGGGGGGAGCGACCGCCCGGCATCTTTCATCCTCGACGCCGACCTGCGCGGCTTGACCAGTGACACTGTAGTGGTGCATGATGCCATGTCCTATCGCGACACATCTTTCATCGTCGTGCAACGTGACGGCAAGTTCCGTTTCGAGTCCCGGCCCGACACGTTCACCCTCTACAAATTTACATTCAATGACGGTGCGGATTACTTCTATTGTTTTGCCCAAAAAGGTAGTATGGTAGAGGCCGTGGGGTGCAATGATTCTGCCAATATCATTCTATCCTGTGACATCGATGCCAATAGGCGGCTGATGACATTCGAGAGTGCCATGCGCGACAGCATCGCACGTCTGGCAGCCGGGCATCATGGCGACGCGCCGCAAAGTGCAGCGGCCTCTGACTCGGTGGCCAATGCGATGGCAGCGTCATATATCCTGTCGCACGCCGATGACTATGTCTCGGCCGTGGTGTTCCTCAAATATATGTGGGAAAGCCGGCATCCGGATTTCGCATTGATGGATTCTGTCACCGGTGCCATGAGCGGGTTGCTGCTCGACCTGCCCGAGGTGCAGCGTGCCAAGTCAGCCATCGACCGCAAGATGACGGCTTTGCCGGGGCGCAATGTCTATCTGCCGTCACTTGACTTCACCGACGGCACCACCCTCGGCGTCACTGACGGACGCCGCGGCTATCTGTTCATTGAGTTCTGGGCTTCGTGGTCGCATCCGTCATTGGCCTACCGCGAACGGCTCAAGGACATATATGCTACATTCCGCGGCAAGACCACGCGCGAAGACGGCAGGACAGTGCCACTCACTTTCATAGGCGTTTCGCTCGACACCGACAGGCATAAATGCGACTCGGTCACCGAAGCAATGGGCATCGGGTGGCGTCAGGTGTGCGAAGGCACAGGGTGGGCATCAGACTTGGCAGGCAAGTATGCAGTCACTTATCTGCCCGATAATGTGCTGGTCGGGCGTAACAACAAGGTCATAGCACGTGGCCTGACGATAGAACAACTGGACAGTCTCCTCACATCGACCTTCGGACGGTGATGGAAGGCGGCAGCCGGGATAAGAAAGGATAATGTCATGTTAGTCAAAGTTTTTGCGGCGGCAGTCCAAGGGATAGATGCCACCCCCGTGACCATAGAAGTCAATAGCTCGCGCGGATGCCTGTTTCATCTCGTGGGGTTGCCCGACTCGGCGGTGAAAGAGAGCCACGAGCGCATCAAGTCTGCACTGTCGGTCAATGGATATAAATTCCCGACACGCGAAATAGTCATCAATATGTCACCTGCCGACATACGCAAGGAGGGGACGGCCTATGACCTTCCGCTTGCGATAGGCATACTCGCGTCTGCCGAGGAGGTGAAGCCGGACAGGCTCGACCGCTTCATGATGATGGGCGAGATAAGCCTCGACGGCACGGTGAAGCCCATCAAGGGCGCGCTGCCTATTGCCATCCTCGCACGCAGCGAAGGCTATGAGGGACTGATCGTGCCCGAACAGAATGCGCGTGAGGCGGCTGTGGTCAATAATCTCGACGTCTATGGGGTCAAGAACATACGCGAGGTGACAGACTTCCTCGACGGGAAAGCGCAACTGACCCCCACATTTGTCGATACGAGGGCAGAGTTCTATTCCCGGCAAGCATCGTTTGAATTCGACTTTTCCGAAGTAAAAGGTCAGGAGAACGTCAAACGTGCCCTCGAGGTGGCAGCTGCCGGCGGGCATAATGTGATCATGGTGGGCGCACCGGGCAGTGGCAAGTCCATGATGGCCAAACGTCTGCCATCCATCTTGCCGCCATTGTCGCTCGGCGAGAGCCTCGAAACGACCAAGATACACTCTGTGGCAGGCAAGTTGCCGCGTGGCACATCGCTGATAGCCCAGAGGCCGTTTCGTAGTCCCCACCACACCATATCCCAAGTGGCTATGGTGGGAGGCGGGACATACCCGTCACCCGGCGAGATAAGCCTGGCACACAATGGTGTCCTGTTCCTTGACGAGCTGCCCGAGTTCAGTCGTGCCGTGCTCGAAGTCTTGCGCCAACCACTCGAAGACAGGCATATCTCGATAGCGCGCGCCAAATGCTCGATAGACTATCCTGCCAGCTTTATGCTCGTGGCAAGCATGAATCCATGCCCTTGCGGCTATTATAACCATCCGACCAAAGCCTGCGTCTGTTCGCCGGGACAGGTACAAAAGTACCTTAACCGCATATCCGGCCCGCTCCTCGATCGTATAGACATACAGATTGAGATTGTCCCCGTGCCGTTTGAGAAGATGTCTGACACCCGACTGTCAGAACCAAGTGCTGCCATACGTGACAGGGTGGTCAAAGCGAGGCATATCCAAGAGGAACGCTACAAGGGAGAAAAAGGCATCTATTGCAATGCTCAGATGACGCCACGTCTGATGCGTGAGTATGCCACACCGGATGAGACCGGACTCAACCTGCTGAAGAATGCAATGATGCGTCTCAATCTGTCGGCCCGTGCATACGACAGGATACTGCGTGTCGCAAGGACAATCGCAGATTTGGAAGGCAGCCCGACGATAAGGACAAATCATCTGGCCGAGGCTATCAGCTATCGCAATCTCGACCGGGCTAACTGGGGAGCCGTCTGAAGCCATGGCCGAACACAACGAACTCGGGATGATGGGAGAAGAGATGGCGACCCGTCTGCTCTCAGGCAAAGGATACCGCATCCGCGAACGCAACTGGCGAAGCGGCAAGCTGGAGCTTGACATAATCGCAGAGACGGGTGGTGAAATCATATTCGTCGAAGTCAAAACCCGCAGGAATGACTACTTCACCACCCCCAAAGATGCCATAACGCCAAAGAAGATAAAGAATATCGTCATGGCCGCAGATGCTTATATAAAAGAGCATGAGATAGACTTGCCCGCACGATTTGACGTCATCGAGGTCGTGGGCACAGGTGACGACGCAATGATAGACCACATCGAGGGGGCATTCCTCCCACCATTGATGTGATGTCAGATCTTTTGGGCTAAAGGTGTTCCCCGTCTTGATGCCCTTGTGAAGTCTTTTGGCTTATCCACCAGTCTATCAGGCGTCGTGCCAGACTGAGTTTCTGTGGCAATTCTGGGAGGTTGTCGATTGTGAAGAAGCATCCCGCATCCAGTTCGTCATCCTGCAATTTCAATTTGCCGCTCTCATATTCGGCTGTAAACCCCACCATCAGCACACTGGGATAGGGCCACGGCTGGCTGCCGAAGTATTTCACGTTTTTAATGGTCAGCCCGGTCTCTTCCATCACTTCACGCTTGATGCAGTCCTCCAGTGACTCGCCGGGTTCCACATAGCCCGCCACAAGCCCTCTGAATGTGCCGCGGAAATTGCGTGCATGGACCATCAGGACTTCATCGCCGCGCTGTATCAGTACGATGATGGCTGGCGAAATCGAGGGGAAAATCTGGTGCCCGCATTTGGGACAGACTTTTTCAATCTTCCCTGTCTGTTCGGTAGCACTGCCGCACACCGGACAATAGCGTGTGGTCATGTCCCAATACACCAGTTCGCTGGCCTTTGCCGCCATGTCATACAGCGACGGGCCAATAATGAAATATGACGACCTCAGGTCGCATTCCTCCAGACCGGGATGGTCGTCGCCGGCAATGCAGTAAGCCTTGCAATCATGCCCGTCGAGGCATCCGATGTCATGGATGGCTGTGCCGGGCATCTGTGGCGTCGGCATCTCATCGGATAACGGGACAGCAGGAGTGCCTCCGTCATTGGCAAGCAACAGATTTTTGCCTTTTATGGCAAACCAGTAGGTCATCGGTCTCATTTGATTGTCACCATCGTAGCACCGAAGCCATATTCTCTGAACGAGGCATCTTGGCTTTGGCATGTCTTATAGTGCTTGTGCAATTCGTCCAAAATGGCTTTGCGCAATACACCGTCGCCCTTGCCATGAATGAAGACGATGCGAGCACCCTTACGCTTCAGGTTTTTGTCCATGACCTGACGGAAATGGTCGAGCTGGTAGTTGAGCATGTCGCCGTTGCTCATTCCGGTGGTGTCATCCAGCAACTGATTGATGTGCAGGTCCACTTCCTCTATGTCGTTGTGTGTATTTTGCTTGCGTGCCGGTTCTGCGGCGGGGCGGTCCGCCTTTGCCTTGGCTGTCATGGCTTCCTGCAACTCTTCTGCTGAGACAAACAGCTGTTTGGCAGGTACATCATCGCGCACGATGTCATAGAGCAACGCAGGCTCCTCGAAGAAATCGTTTTCCTTGAACGTATGTAGTTTGTAGAATTTCACCGTGTCTATCCTCAGGCTCACATTGACGGCCGGCTTGCCGCTGAATGCTTTGGTCTTGAAAGCTATGAGCTGCACATTGACACGCTGCAAGTCATTGAGGCTGCTTTTCTCGAATTCCTCGATGAAGAGCTTTGTGTTTGGCTCGACCAGACCGTTTGAGCGGGGCACCCAATTGTTGTTGTCGCCGACGGCGTAGGTATAATAGATGTAATAGTTGCTGTCATTGACCAGATAGGTCTCAAATGAAGTGGTGCTGATGGCCTTGGCATCGACAGGAATGTAGGCGAGATAGATGTTTAGCCGCTCGCCCTCACGTCTCTCTGTCACAAACGCTTTAGGCTCGGGTTTGGCTTCTTTGACCATGTCCGGCTGTTTGTTTTCTTCTTTTGTAACCTTTCTTTTTTTGCTGTAGTCTTCGGTTGAGACGACGATACATTCCTTGATGGGCATCGGTATGTCAAATCCTGATTCATCCTCGACCATCACCGTGTTTTTGTCCTTGAAGCCTGTCACCACGCCTCCGCCGACCTCGCTGAGGAAGCGCACCTTGTCACCTATGTTTATAGTCATTGTGATTGTGTTTTATGTCTTACATATAGTCGTGCGACACTTGTTTTGGTGTCGCCATGCAATGATAGTAAGTGCAAATTTCACTAATTTTGCCGACATATAAAAGTCAAATGGAGGATACTAAGCATATTAGGATAAGTGACTTTGACTATGACTTGCCTGACGGGAGGATAGCAAAATTCCCCCTCGCGCGTCGTGATTCGTCTAAGTTGTTGGTCTATCGTGGAGGTCGGATCAGCGAAGATGTCTTTTCTTCGTTGCCGGAGTATATCCCGGCAGGGACGTTGATGCTGTTTAATAACACGAAAGTCATACAGGCCCGCCTGCATTTCCGCAAGGCGACGGGTGCGCTGATCGAGGTCTTTTGTCTTGAGCCATATTCGCCCGTGGATTATGCCATCAACTTTCAGCAACGCACCTGCTGTCAGTGGCTATGCTTGGTGGGCAATCTGAAGAAGTGGAAAGAAGGTCCGCTTGAGCGTCATGTCACGGTAGATGGCCGTGAAGTGCTGTTGAGGGCTGAGAATGTAGGGACTGTCGGCACAAGCCAACTGGTCAAATTCTCATGGACTGGCGATATTACTTTCTCTGATTTGCTGGAATCGGTCGGCGAATTGCCGATTCCGCCATATCTCAACCGTGCGGCTGAGGATAGCGACAAGGACACATACCAGACTGTCTATTCCAAGATTGAAGGCTCTGTCGCCGCACCTACGGCAGGACTTCACTTCACATCAGATGTGCTGGATTCGCTCAGAGCGCATGGTGTCGAGTGTGATGAGCTGACCCTCCATGTCGGTGCAGGTACGTTCAGACCGGTCAAAAGCGAAGAGATAGCCGGGCACTCAATGCATACCGAGACGATAGCCGTCAGACGCTCGACTGTCAAGCGTATATTGGAACATGGTTGCTCTGTGACGGCTGTGGGGACTACGTCGGTGAGGACTGTCGAGAGCCTTTACTATATCGGAGCGAAACTGCCTGGTATCACCGACCCTGACATGGTGCATCTGCATGTCGGGCAGTGGGAGCCTTATGACAATGTCCCCGATATCTCACCCGATGCCGCATTGCATAACATCATCGAATATATGGATCGAAATGCGATGGATGTCTTGCATGCCAGCACGGGGATAATGATTGCACCCGGATACACCTATCATTATGTCAAAAGCATGGTGACAAACTTCCATCAGCCCAAAAGTACATTGTTGTTGTTGGTCTCTGCTTTTGTCAATGGCGACTGGCGGAACATTTATGACTATGCAATGTCGCACGGATTCCGTTTCTTGAGTTACGGTGACAGCTCTTTATTAATACCATAAAATCTTATGACGATATGACAATAGTTTCTCCATCTCTCCTGTCGGCAGACTTCGGGCATCTGGCCGATGAACTTGACATGATTGACCGTAGCGAGGCGGATTGGCTGCATATAGATGTGATGGACGGGGTTTTTGTCCCCAACATTTCATTTGGTTTCCCTGTCCTCAAGCATGTAGCTAAGTTGTGCCACAAGCCATTGGACGTACACATGATGATTGTGGATCCAGAGCGGTATATAGATGAAGTCAAGGCTATCGGCGCTCACATCATGAATGTACACTATGAGGCTTGTCGCCATATCCACCGGGTCATCCAGCAAATACGTGCGACAGGAATGAGGCCGGCCGTGACACTCAATCCGGGTACGCCCGTTGCCATGCTGAAAGATATAATATGTGATATAGACATGGTGCTGTTGATGAGCGTAAATCCCGGTTTCGGAGGACAGAAGTTCATTGAGCATACATTGCTCAAAGTGGCTGAATTGCGGGATTTGATAGCTGAGAGTGGTTCTGCTGCAATAATAGAAGTGGACGGAGGGGTCAATGCCGATACTGGTATGAGACTTGTCGAGGCGGGTGCTGACGCATTGGTGGCCGGCAATTATGTCTTTTCATCTGGCAATCCGGAGGAAACCATCTTGACCTTGAAGCGATTGTGACGCAAGGCTGGCGCGACATCGTAGGCGGAGCACCGCTTTTGCGTCCGCTGGCCGCTCTCATTGCCGGGATATTATTAGCAGTTAATATCCCGCTTTTTTTGTGCCTTGTTGCCTTGTGCTCCTTGGCGATGTTGATACTGTTTGTCAGGCAGCGACGGCTATATGCAAGCATAGCACGTTCGGTAGGCGTGTCGCTCCTGTTTGTCGCGCTTGGTGTGGCAGAGGTAATGGTACAGGAGCGCGGACATCCCGGCCCGTTGCCCACCGATAATGCCGTCTATCTGTGCCGTCTCGCCGAGGATGCATATTTTGAAGGGAAGACCTACCGCTGCCGTGTAGATGTGTTGGGGCGCATGGATTCTGTCGAAGTGTCTGATGGGGCGCGAGCCATGCTCTATCTGGCCGACACTGTGGATTATGCCCGCCTCGTCAGAGGTGACATGGTCTATGTGCGGACAGCGATGTCTCTGCCCAACTTCAGTGAGGGCTACCGTGACTATTTGCTACGCAACAATATATGTGGTACAGGCTATGTGGCTGCGGGCGAACTTGTCGTCGCCGGTCATGTCGATGCATCGGGGCTTATGTCTTTGGCCGAAGATTGCCGGAACCGGGTCAATGAATGGTATGCCTCGCTTGGTTTTGAGGGTGATGAATTGGCTATATTGTCTGCACTGACGATAGGTCTGCGTGATGACATCAGTGATGAACTCAATGAAGATTATTCTATCTCCGGACTTGCTCATGTCCTGTCGCTGTCAGGACTGCATGTGGGGTTTATCTTTTTTATAATCCAGTTGTTGCTGCGTCCGCTGGCCAGAGGACGTTGGGGCAGTCTGTTGGCTTGGATGGTGCTGACCATTGCTTTGGCTGTCTTTGCCCTGTTCACAGGGATGTCGTCGCCTGTCATCAGGGCGTGCTTCATGATGTCTGCTTTCGGTTTTGCCATGCTCACGCGACGTGGAACGTCGCTTAATGCTTTGTGCGTAGTGGCGATTGCGATGCTTGTATGGGACTATCGCTACGTCTATGATGTCAGTTTTCAGATGTCGTTCATGGCGGTGCTTTTTATACTGTTGTTTTATCCGCGGCTCAAGGCTTTGGTCTCAGTCCGTCACCGTGTTTTGCGCTACATCGTCGATATATTCATATTATCGGCGGTGGCGCAAGCCGGCGTGGCACCTATCATCGCCTGCACTTTCGGCACGTTCTCTGTCTATGGCATTGTGTCGTCGGTAGTGGTAGTCCCGTTTCTTTCGCTGTTGATGTATGCTGCCGTTGCCATGATACTGCTGTCATGGGTGCCGCTTCTTGCGCCCTTGATGGCCGATGTGGTCAATCAAGGTCTCAGGTTGCTCAATGGCTCGGCTACATTCTTCAGTGACTTGCCGCTGGCCAGTGCGCATGTCGAGTTTAGTGTTGCCGATGCCTTGTTCTGTTATGCCTTGACTGTTTTGGTGTTATGGTGGATAGTCACTCGTGTTCCTGCAGCTTTCCGATGGGCGATGATAGTCGTGATGTTGTGGATTGTCTGGTATGCCGTAGGCCAGTGGCGGCGTTCATCGGTGTGTGAGATAGTGTTCTCTAATAATCCCGGTTCTACAACCTGCACGTTGGTCGATGGATTTGACGTATATGCTTTTGATGTGTTTGGGACGGATAGCTTGTGTACCTTCGGGGATGTCGGTGGACAGGCAGGATGTGCGGCGGACTTTTGTGGGGCGACGATTGTCCGCATCGACACAGTTTTCCATGATATTGCCGGCGATGGCCGGATTTACCCTCTCGATTATCTTTGGTTAAGCCGTGGAGCAAAGGGGCACCTTGAACAGTTGGTGCGAATATTTGATGTGGGGCATTTGGTGCTTGACGCTTCACTTACTCCGTATTATCGTCGTCGTTATTTGTCAGAAGCAGATACACTCGGTGTCGAAGTCATCGATATGCATGACCGGATAGAATGGCGTGTGCAGTTGTCTGAGTGACCGGTCTTGATATTGCAGTCCATATATAATGGAATGTCTGTTTGCTTGCTGCATACCGGCTTTTTGGATTAAAAAAGATGGTAAGATGCTGCTGCATATCAAATAATTTGTACCTTTGTAGCCCGAAAATTGCTTTGTTGTATCCGTACAAGTCGCGGTGCGACAACGTAGATTATTGTAAACGTGGGAGTTTTAGAACAGTTTAATATCGATCTTGGTGGTATGGCTGAGAATGTCCTGCATCGTGATTATGTGTTGGACGACGCATTTTTCGCTGCCATAGGTTCGGCTGAATTGACAAAGGGCCGGATGGAAGCCTCTGTCGATGTGCGACGTATTTCCCACGGATATGAAATCGAATTGGATTGCAAGGGCATTGCCATAGTGCCTTGCGACCGTTGTCTGGATGATGTCTCGCTCGATATTGAGGCTCATGACCGTTTTGTGGCGGTGTTGAGGGATGGTGAGTCCGATGACGACGGACTGGTATATGTGGACAATCCCGAGGGCATTTTCAATGTGGCTTGGAAGCTGTTTGAGGCAGCGGCATTGGCTTTACCAGTCAGGCGTGTACATCCCGACGGCCAGTGTAATGGCGAGATGGATGCGATGTTGTGTGCATACGAGACGGACGAAGAATGTGGCAGTGAGTCAGATGACGAGCGTGAAGACAAAGCAATAGACCCCAGATGGGAAGGCTTGAAGAAATTATTGAATAACAACAAATAAACTTTTAGAAAATGGCACATCCTAAACGAAGACAATCGAAGACAAGAACAGCTAAGAGAAGAACTCATGACAAGGCTGTAGCCCCGACATTGGCTATTTGCCCCAACTGTGGAGCTTGGCACGTCTATCATCACGTGTGCACAGAGTGCGGCTATTACAGAGGCAAGCTTGCTCTTCCAAAAGCTGCTGTTTGACAAAACAGCGGCTTTTGCCGATTTTAGACAATGTCGTCATCCTGCCACTCCGGCGGGGTGTCTGTTTGTGTTAAATTTAACTGGCAGAATAGATGGAGAAAATTAATGCCGTAATCACTGGTGTCGGAGGTTATGTCCCTGACTATGTCCTGACCAATGACGAACTGGCAAGGATGGTAGACACCAATGATGAATGGATCATGACGAGGATAGGTGTCAAGGAACGCAGAATACTCAATGAGGAAGGCTTGGGAACTTCATATATGGCCCGCAAGGCAGCCAAACAACTGATGAAGAAAACCAACTCCAATCCTGATGACATTGACGCCATTATTGTCGCCACGACCACCCCAGATTATCATTTCCCCTCGACAGCTTCGATTTTGTGCGACAAGTTGGGGCTGAGAAACGCCTATGCCATGGATTTGCAGGCTGCATGTTGCGGATTCCTTTATGGGCTGGAGACAGCAGCTTCGATGATTGTTTCGGGCCGTCACAAGAAAGTCATTCTTGTCGGAGCGGACAAGATGTCGTCTATGGTCGACTATACAGACCGTGCCACTTGCCCCATTTTCGGTGATGGCGCGGCAGCCGTCATGCTCGAGGCTACCACGGAAGAATTCGGTGTAATCGATTCTATCTTGCGCACCGACGGCAAAGGCTTGCCATTCCTCCACATGAAAGCGGGAGGATCGGTCTGCCCGCCGTCCTACTTCACTGTGGACAACAAGATGCACTATATCCACCAAGAGGGCAGGACGGTGTTCAAATATGCCGTTTCGAATATGTCCAACGTGACGGCGCAAATAGCCGAGCGTAATAACTTGAACAAGGATAACATCGCATGGATTGTTCCGCATCAGGCCAACCTCCGCATCATTGATGCCGTGGCTCAAAGGCTTGAAATACCGATGGAGCATGTGATGATCAACATCCAGCGTTATGGCAACACCAGTGCCGGCACATTGCCGCTTTGCCTGTGGGACTTCGAGAGCCAATTGCGCAAAGGCGACAATATGATATTTACGGCCTTTGGAGCAGGATTTACCTGGGGAGCCATTTACGTCAAGTGGGGATACGACGGGAATGCCTGAAACTGAAACAGAAACGCATCCCACAAAGATGCGTTTTTTTAATAATATTACCTTAGCAACATCTAACGCCATCGGCCAATGCCACAGCACAAATCCGGTTTTGTAAACATCGTCGGAAACCCTAACGTAGGGAAGTCCACGCTGATGAATGCACTCGTCGGCGAAAAACTGTCAGTAGCCACCTTCAAGGCCCAGACTACCCGCCACCGCATAATCGGCATATATAACGACGAAGAGGTGCAAGTAGTATTCTCGGACACGCCCGGAGTCCTCAAACCTGTCTATAAGTTGCAGGAGACGATGCTCAGCTTCTCCGAGTCGGCATTGGAGGATGCTGACATCCTGCTGTATGTCACAGATGTCATCGAGGCACATGACAAGCACGAAGACTTCATCGACAAGGTCAATAAGCTGGATGTCCCCGTCCTTTTGCTCATAAACAAGATAGACCTCAGTGACCAGAAATCACTCGATGGGATAGTCGATACGTGGGCAGCCCTCTTGCCAAAGGCAGAGGTAATCCCCATATCAGCCAAGGCTAACTTCAACATCAGTTATGTGATGAGGCGTGTCAAGGAATTGTTGCCTGAGTCGCCGCCATTCTTTGACAAAGACCAAGTCACCGACAAACCCGCACGCTTCTTCGTCTCGGAAATAATGAGGGGGAAGATACTCCTCTACTACGACAAGGAGATTCCCTATTCGGTAGAGGTAGTGGTTGAGAAGTTTAAGGAGACACCGAAGCTCATCGACATCGCACTCGTCATATACGTCGAGCGTGACAGTCAGAAGGGCATAATCATCGGTCACCAGGGAAAGGCTCTGAAGAAAGTGGCCACCGAAGCACGCAAAGAGATGGAACGCTTCTTTGGCAAGAGTGTCTATCTCCAGACCTATGTGAAAGTAGACAAGGACTGGCGCAACTCGGATAAGGAGTTGAAAAACTTCGGGTACACTCAGGATTAATGATTAACAACACGACTGTGACAGTCGCAACACTTTAATTGTAATGGGAAATTTAGTAGCAATAGTCGGCCGCCCCAATGTCGGCAAATCAACCCTCTTCAACCGTCTGACAGAATCAAGACAGGCGATAGTCAATGAGCGCGAGGGCACGACACGTGACAGACAGTATGGCAAGGTCGAATGGTGCGGCAATGAGTTCTCGATCGTCGATACCGGCGGTTGGGTGGTCAATTCGGATGATATATTTGAAGAAGAAATCCGCAAGCAGGTGATGATAGCAGTCGAGGAGGCCGACGTGGTGCTCTTCGTCGTCGATGTGAAAAACGGGGTGACAGACCTTGACCAAGAGGTGGCATCAATCCTGCGGCGCACCAAGAAGCCGGTCATACTCGTCTCCAACAAGGCAGACAATTATGATTTGCACTATGCATCGGCAGAGTTTTATTCGCTCGGGCTGGGAGACCCGGTCTCCATCTCGGCCATCAACGGCAGCGGCACGGGAGAATTGCTCGACAGCATAGTGGCGAAATTCCCCAATCAGGTGACCGAAATACTCGAGGATGACGTGCCGAAAGTGGCAATAGTCGGCCGCCCCAATGTCGGCAAATCGTCCATCGTCAATGCTTTCATCGGCGAGGACCGCAACATCGTCACCGACATAGCCGGCACGACACGTGACTCGATTTATACCAAGTATGACAAATTCGGCTTCAACTTCTATCTTGTCGATACGGCAGGTATACGCCGCAAGAAGAGCGTGTCAGAAGATTTGGAATACTATTCGGTGGTCCGCTCGATAAGGGCTATCGAGAATGCCGACGTGTGTGTGCTCATGATTGACGCCTTGAGGGGGATTGAGAAGCAGGACCTCAACATCTTCTCAATCATTCAGCGCAACAACAAGGGTCTCGTGGTCGTAGTCAATAAGTGGGACCTCGTCGAGGAAAAGTCACAGAAGGCTATCGACACATTCACCAATGCCATACGCAGCCGCCTCGCCCCATTTGCCGACTTCCAGATAGTGTTTGCCTCGGCAATGACAAAGCAGAGGATTTTCAAGGTCATGGAAGCGGCCAAGAGAGCCTATGACAACAGGGTGAGGAAGGTCTCGACCTCCAAACTCAACGAAGAGATGCTGCCTCTCATCGAGGCATACCCGCCGCCGTCAAACAAGGGCAAGTACATCAAAATCAAATATGTCACCCAATTGCCCAACACGCGCATACCGTCGTTCGTCTTCTTTGCCAACCTGCCGCAATATGTAAAAGACCCCTACAAGCGCTTCCTCGAAAACAAGATACGCGAGCGCTGGGATTTCTGCGGCACACCGATCAATATCTTCATCCGCCAGAAGTGATGCTGGCTCGATGACAGGACAATTTGAGCCGGACGGTCTGGACCGCCCGGCTTTTTCTTTGCATGTGCCGCAGCGTGCTTCAGATGCCCTGCTGACGGCATACGGCCTCACGGCGTTGGCATCGTATGCTGCCGGCAGTACCATTGTATGCCGATGGCCGAATCATTGTATGCTGTTATCGGCGGCACGGGTGTCATCTGACATAGCCTCCCGCGCCTTGCCGGCAGAGAGGCATCAAAAAAGCCGGGCGGTCGTGGCCGTCCGGCTTGTGTCGTGGTGTGTGATGTCTTTTCACAGTTTGTGTATGACGTCGAGCATCCTCTCGGCCGTGCCGATGTTGTAACCTTGTGAGACAAACACCACGCGGTTGAACGTGTCGGCTATGATGACCAGTGGCAGTGCGCCCGGACGTTTGAGTTCCATCCCGTCCAATATCTTGTTGGCGATTCCGTTGTCGATGTCGATGCCATAGGTGATGGTGGATGGCAGGCCGGGGAATTCGCCGGCATTGTAATTGCTGTAATTCTTGTCGCTCGGGAAGACGAAGACCATCTGTCTGCCCCATTGCTCGAATTCCTTGGAGACTTTCTCGAGGTCTTTCAGGAAGTGGTTGGTCGGTTCTTCCTTTGCACCGAGTACCGCCACCACATAGTAGCCGCGTCCCGTCGTGGCCAGCACGCTGGCAGTGCCTTGTCCGTCGGCGGTCTCAAACTTGGATTCTGAGTCGAAGTTGCCTATTACCTGCACTTCAGAGTCGTCGTTGCGGATGGTGAGCTCGGTTGTCGTGGTCTCTCCCTCACGGATGTCGAAGAAAGTCATGTTGGCCAATACGGTTCCGTTGGCGAGTCTCGTGCCCGTGGTCAGCAGATAGTGTCCCTCGTCGAGCGGCGTGCCGTCCTTGAATGTGTCTGCCCAAGTGCAGCCTTCGTCATAGTTGAGCAGCACCGGTCTGCCGTCGTCGATGCGCGAGACGGTGAAGTGTGTGTAATACTTCGGGTTCTTCAATCGTGCAGGTCCGTTGTATTTGAGGCGCAGCGTGCCGAGTTTTGAGGTCTTTTGCTCGCCTGAAGCGAAGTCGGCATCTATTGTCTTTTCGCCGTGCATGTATTGTATTTTGCCCGTCACCGGGTCTTTCCATGCCGGGACGCCCATGGCGCGGGCCATAGCTACGAAGAATATCTCGCGTGAGAACCAGTCAGAGCGGTGTGAGCGCCAGACGCCGATGGGTGAGATGACGTCTCCGGCGGGATTCCACTCGTCGCATATCTCGATGCTGTCACGGCACCATTCTACCAGTGTCTGAGGGTCGGCGGCGAAACTCTTGGCGAGGTCTGCCGGGACGTGCCCGGCGAAGTAGCCTTTGTATGGCGTCAGCATTTCGTATTCGATGCGTGGGCGGAGTACAGTCCCTGCCCAGTTGTAGCAATCTACTTGCGGTGTGTTGTAAAGGTTGTCATCCAGGACTTCGATGCTCACGTCGCGGAGGTCTTTGTCCGCCAACGTCGCCAACAGTTGCATGGCTGTCTGGCGCTTGTCTTGCGGAGTGTCACGGAGGAAGTCTGCGATGGTCTGCCAGTTGCCGCGGCTTTTGACAATGTAGCCGGTGAATTGCTCTTTGTCGATGCCCAGCTCGTCGGCGAGGTCGCCTGCTGCCTCAGCCGTCATGAATGTTGATATGTAGGCCTCCCTGATTTTGTCTTCTTCGGCGAGGCGTGCGTCGTTTTCCTCACGCTGTTCGTCTGTGACTTTCGGCATGTTGGGGTGTTCGGCGGGCGGGACTATGTCCATATTGACGGGATGGCTTTCGCCGGCTGTCCTGTCGAGCTTTATTGTTACCGACTTGTCTTTGCCGAATGACACTTGGCGATAGCCGAAATGTCCGTCGCGTGATGCCCAGATGACCATGTCGCCGTTGCCGGCTGTCAGGAATGATTTGCCTTCGCTGTCCGCGGTCTTGCGTGCGACGGTGAATAGCTCGGCATAGTTGTAGACTTTGTACTCCACCGTGGCACCTTCGGCGGGATTTCCATCGCCGTCCACTACTGAGACATCTATGCGTGATGTGGGGGCATAGTTGTCGGTTATGTTGATTATGGTGTACATGTTGTTTCTGCTCATCACATCCTCCGGACCGTCATACCGTCCGAATACTTTGGTGTGCATCAGCATACCCCTTGATGCCGGTGCATTGAACCATGCCAAGTCGAGTACAGGTTCGGGCTCGCATGCTCCGAGGAAGTGCCATTTGCCGTCTACCCATGCTTCTACCCATGCGTGGTTGTCGTCGGTGTGTGCCCAGCGCGGCGTGTAGACTTGGCGTGCAGGTATGCCTACCGAGCGTAGTGCCGCTACTGTGAACGTCGATTCCTCGCCGCATCGTCCGTAAGCCGTCTTGACGGTGGCCAGTGGCGATGATGTCCTCGGGTCTGATGGTTGGTATACTACTTTCTCGTGACACCAGTGGTTGATTTCGAGTATGGCGTCGCGGAGCGTCATGTTTGACACACGTGCCTTGAGCTCCTTATAGAAGACGGTCCGCGCCGAGTCTATATCCTCATTGTTCACGCTCACCGGCAGTACGAAGTGCCTGAATTCGCGCTCGGGGATGTCTTTTCCCCAAGGCATCTCCTGTCGTGCCGCGAATGCTGTCCTGACGGCATCGAGGTAAATCTGCCCGTCTACGTCTGTCACGTCGCTTATCGGCATGTATGCGTAGAGGAACTGGAGTGCCTCACGCTCGGCCGTCGTCAGGTCTTGGTCAAACACGGCGAAGAGGTCGCCACGTGGCAGCAGCTCTTTTTTAGCTTTGAAGTCTGCATCTACTTGCGCACGATAGGCTTCATCGGTTATAAAATGCGCATCCTTGGTGCCGCACGAACACATCAATGCGGCGATTGCTGCAAGTGTCAGCAGCAAGTGGTGGATTATTTTCATAGTATGTCTTGTTGTTTATTTCTTAGCAAATATAGTGAAAGGTGGGCGCACAGCCAAGGGTGGGAGCTTGCTTACACCCCTGCTTTGCCGAGCCGCCTCCTGTATTCGTGGAACAAATATAGCGATTAGCACCGGCCACGGTGTGTGATGCCGGCTTATTTTGTCCCTTTGCCATATAACTTGTCTATCAGGTCGCCGCGTCTCATCTTGCGCAGCTCGGCGATGATGCGGCTGCGTTGTTCACGCTCATACCAGAAGAAGAACATCCTTTGTGCCAGTTTCTCTTCCCTTGTCCGTGCCGTATATACTTTCTCGAGCGTATAGGGGTGATAGCCCGTATAGTAGATTTCGGTCGATACGGTCATGGGTGTCGGGGTGAAGTCCTGCACCTGTTCGAGGTGGAAGTTGAGAGACCGTGTGATGGCGGCCAGTTCGGCCATGTCTTCCTCCGTGCAGCCCGGGTGCGACGAGATGAAGTAGGGGATGAGCTGTTGGCGCAATCCGTGCTCGGCGTTGATGCGGTCAAATATTTTTTTGAATTGCAGGAATTGTCTGAACGGCGGTTTCCTCATGATGCCCAGCACTCGGTCTGATGTGTGTTCGGGCGCCACCTTGAGCCGTCCGCTGACGTGGCGTGTGATTAGCTCTCTGGTATAGTCGGCGGCGGCCTTGTCCATCCGGGCATCCTTGTTGTCATGCAGCAGCAAGTCATAGCGCACGCCGCTCCCCACGAAGAAGCGCTTGACTCCCGGCACCGCTTCGACCGCATGGTAGACGTCGAGCAGCGCCGAGTGGTCTACGGCGAGGTTGGGGCATATTGCCGGATGCACGCACGACGGGCGCTTGCACCGCCGGCACTTCTGCTTGTCACGGCCGCCCATTCCATACATGTTGGCCGATGGTCCCCCGAGGTCGCTTATATAGCCCTTGAAGTCTTCCATCTCCGTCACGGCCTTGACCTCACGGAGGATAGACTCCTTGCTGCGCGACACGATGAACTTGCCTTGGTGTGCCGATATGGTGCAGAATGCGCATCCCCCGAAGCATCCCCGGTGGATATTGACCGAGTGGCGTATCATTTCGTAGGCCGGGATGCGTTTACCCCGGTATTTGGGATGAGGCATACGCGTGTAGGGCAGGTCGAAAGTGTGGTCTATCTCCGCCTGTGTCATCGGCGGGTAGGGGGGATTGACCACGACCACTGCGTCGCCGGCGGCCTGTATGATGCGTGAAGCCTCCATCTTGTTTGACTCTTCCTCGATGTGGCGGAAGTTGTCGGCCTGTGCACGTCTGTCCCTCAGGCATTCCTCGTGCGTGTGCAGCACTATGTCGCCCACGGCTGTCCCGGCGAAATCATCCTTGCCGCGGACATAGACCGTCTGAGGGATGTCGGTCAGTGTCCTGATGTCTTCGCCCGCGTCGAGGCGGCGTGCTATCTCGACCATAGCCTTCTCGCCCATGCCATATACCAGCAGGTCGGCGCGGCTCTCGATGGCAATCGACTCACGCAACCTGTCCTGCCAGTAGTCATAGTGCGTCAGCCTCCGCATCGAAGCCTCTATGCCGCCCATCACTATGGGCACGTCGCCCAATGCCTGCCTTATGCACCGGCAATAGGTCACACCCGCGTTGTCGGGACGCTTGTCGGGACGGGCGTCGGGGGTGTAGGCATCGTCAGAGCGCAGGCGGCGGTTGGCCGTATAGCGATTGACCATCGAGTCCATGCACCCCGCCGTCACCCCGCAGAAGAGGCGCGGACGTCCCAGTTTCTTGAAGTCACGCAGGTCGTCCTTCCAGCCCGGTTGCGGCACGATGGCGACCTTATATCCCTCTGCCTCCAGCACACGGCCTATCACGGCACAGCCAAACGACGGGTGATCGACATAGGCGTCGCCCGCGAAGATTATTATGTCCACCTCTTGCCACCCTCGCATCTCGACCTCGCGTTTGGTCGTGGGCAGCCAGTCACTGATTTTGTGTTGCTTCATGGTGCAAAGATAGTGCAAGGCGAGAGCAGAGCCAAGTGCTGAGCTTGCTCACATCACGGCTATGCCGAGCCGCCTCATGTCTTCGTGAAACAAAGATAGTGCAAATCGAGAGCAATGGAGCTTGCTCCGATTGCCGGGATGCCGCCTGCCTTATGAAAAGATAGTGCAAGGCGCGTGCGGTGGTAGTCCGTCGGCAGGGCGATGCACCACCACCCTTGCCACGACGTCGCGGGAGCTGATGCTGTGTGCAGACTGTGCCGGATGGCAAGCCAACCGCACATCTACCGCACACAAACCTGCATTGCCCGGTGCGTAAACTATAAACGCAACTTGCGAATGTATATTCGCAAGCACCGTACATATATTCGCAATCTTCGTATATATATTCGCAACTTGCGTATATACTTTACATGCCGCCCTGCATGACTTTATACGCCGGGCAGCGGAGGTTTGCAAGTGAAGGCACCGGGCTTTCCCGCCGTGGCGGGACGCCGTGGGGGACATCAAGCCGGCGGCGTGTGTGAT
>DWUP01000090.1 GCA_020012075.1 Candidatus Avibacteroides avistercoris | reverse complement strand
TTGGCGGTCTTTGTCATTGTTGAGCACGCACATTGGCAATAGCACCTTGAATATTCGGTCATAGTCCTTTCGCATTTTCTCAAATGTCCGTGCGTCGTAGCGTGATGACCATCCCCAATATTTTATTCCTTCGGCTATTTCATTGTTGCCGCACCACAGGACGAGAGAGGGATGGTGTCTGAGCCTTTTTATGTTGTAGTCGGCTTCTGCCTTGACATTGGTGAGGAAGTCGTCAGTGGCAGGATAGGTCGAACATGCAAACATGAAGTCTTGCCACACCATGATGCCACGTTCGTCGGCCAAATCATAAAAGTAGTCGTCTTCGTAGGTGCCTCCTCCCCAAACCCTGACCATATTCATGTTTGATTCACACATTGCGTCAAACATCTTCTCATAGTCTTGCTTTGTCACGTCCGGCAATGTAAGGTCTTGCGGAATATAGTTGGTCCCTTTGGCGAAGATGGGCAGCCCATTGACTTCGAAATAGAAACATCTGCCGAGCGAGTCAGGATGGCTCACCAGTCTGATTTGTCTGATGCCGTGCTTGTAGGTGTCTCTCGCGAGTACGCGCCCGTCGTGATCTGTCAATGTCGTCACTACGTCATAGAGATTGGCTTTGCCCCATCCGTTGGGCATCCACAGTTGTGGGGATGATATGGAAATAGTATTTTTAAAATGATTGACACCGTTGTGCAGTGTCACGTCTGATGATGTATGTGACACCTCTTGCCCTTCATGTGAGTAGGTCACTGTCATTGTGGCGTCAATGGCTTTTATGCTGTTGTTTATTATGGTAGTGTGATTGGTCAGCAAAGCGAGGCCGGCTCCACATGAATCGGTCGTAGTGAATGTGTCATCTATTCTTATATTGTTATAGTAGTGCAATTTTATAGGTCGCCATATACCGCAGGTCACCATCCGCGGTCCCCAATCCCAGCCATAGTGGTAAGGTGCTTTTCGTGCATAGACGCTCAAGTGTCGCTCGTCTTTGTCATTATCAGCCGGATAATTTATGCCTTGGTCGGTGAAGTCTGGCATCACAGCTTTGATCGGTGAGGCAAAGCGGATGGTGAGCCGGTTGTCGCCGGCATGTACATATTCCCTAATGGGCAATGTAATGCCGATGAACATGTTGCTTGTTTTTCCCACACTGACACCATTGATTAATATTTCGGCGAAAGTGTCTATGCCTTCCGCCACGAGATCTATGTCTGAATAGTGGTCAAGGTCTGTGGCATTGACAGTGAATGTGGTTTCATAGACCCAATTCTTATCTTCTATCCATTTGATGTCATATTCGTTTAGCCCGACGTAGGGGTTGGGTATCAGTCCGTGCTTCAATAAATCAGAATGGATAGTTCCCGGGACGGTGGCTGTCCTACCGGTAGTTTCCACTTCATCCTCACGGAAAATCCAGCCGTCACTCAAGAGTTCTGTCTTGAAAGCATCGTGTGCCTGCGGATGCAAATGCAATGTCGCCAATATATTGAGTGCAATTAAAACAAGTAAAGTCTTGCCCATCTAACGCTTTATGTCTTAATGACATGACAAATATAGCCATATTATCCAATGATGCAGGCTTTGTCATTCCTTTTTGTTATGCCAAAGTGGATGAATGAATGTTAAATCAAATCAACCACGTACTTATGTTTCTTGTGCTATGTATTATTTTGCAGCCGTATCAGTGAATATAAACCTTTATATGTCCAAGGAAATAAAAAAATGGAAAGTGCTCAACAGCCGCTATCTCATAAAGAGACCGTGGCTGACAGCCAGATGCGACTGTGTGGAGTTGCCGGGCGGGATACAAATGCCCGAATATTATGTACTCGAATATCCCGATTGGGTCAATGTGATAGCCATTACACGTGACGGTCGCTTTGTATTCGTTGAACAATATCGTCATGGCATAGGCGAAGTGTCAATGGAACTTTGCGCCGGTGTGTGCGAGCCTGACGATGAGGATTATATGTCGGCAGCGCAGCGTGAGCTCAGTGAAGAGACAGGATATGCCGGAGGCAATTGGGAACATTTTATGACTATATCGGCCAATACCGGCACCATGAACAATCTGACCCATTGTTTCCTTGCCCGTGATGTGGAACTGGTCTCCGCGCAGCACCTTGATAAGACCGAGGATATAGCTGTCCATCTTCTGACACTCGATGAGGTCAAAAGACTGCTGCTGGCTGACTCAATCCGCCAGTCGCTGATGGCTGCGCCTTTATGGAAATATGTCGCCATGAACGGGCTGCTGTGAACGGGGCATAAAAGTCTGACATGCCATTTCGTTTGATGCTTCAAATGTGACTCGCTATCGCAAGCCGTGTTTAAAAGTGTTAGATAATAGAAAAAAGCATTTACTGCCGCCATTGCCACTGACGGCTTTTGTGATGCACGTGGCATGGCAAGTTAATTAATAATAAAAACTTAGGCTGCTTGTCGCAGACGATTTATTTTTACCTGAAACTAAGTTTGTAAGGACTGTTTAGATGGTTAGATTCATTACTATAGCTATGACCGGAGTGTTGCTTGCCGCGTGCGGCGACACATATAATATTGATGGCAAGACCGGTGTCTCACGCTTTGACGGCAAGACGGTTTACCTCAGGATGCTCGATGATGCCGGCACGGTCGTCGATTCTGCTGAGGTCGTGCATGGCACGTTCAAGATGTCGGGCAATGTCGATTCGGTCATGATGCTCATGTTGTGCATGGATGATGAGGGCATTACGCCGCTTGTCCTCGAAAACGGATGCTTGTCGGTGGACATCTCAAATAATGAGACTGCGGTCAGCGGCACTCCGTTGAACGACTCTCTTTATTCTTTCTTGAAGCATAAGAAAGACATTGACACCAAATTGAACGAGATGGACACCGAGATAGCCCGCAGGGTGTTGGCCGGTGATAATTATGACGTGGTAAAAATGGAAGTGGGAGATGAGTGCGACAGTCTGTGCAACGGCTACAACAGTTATATAGAAGATTTTATTTCGTCCAATTTTGACAATGTGTTGTCGTCAGGCGTATTCCTTCTGATATGTCGCTCGACACCGCGTGAGGCATTGCCTGAGTCTTTTTCTTCGCTCATACGCAGTGCTCCGGACGATTTCAAGAGTCAGCCCATCGTCGCTGAATACCTAAAGGGTAATCCGTATTGACATTTCACACGATGATAGCAAAATGGCGTACATTCCGTCCAGGGATGTACGCCATTTCTGTTGTTGTCAGACAAGTGTTGCCCTGTCATTCGGTCTTGGTCATGTGCATGCCAATCTTGAGTCCGTCATATTTGTCCAGCAAGCCTGAGACCGAGTCGAGCATCTTGCTGTCGGTAGCGCCCGAGATGGCTGTGATGATAGAAAGCAGCTTGTCGGCATCATAGAGCATATCCATCGTGCTGCCGCTCACTTTGACGGTACAGTTGGATTTGAGTAGTCCTCCCACCATCTTGAGGCTCATTTCGCCGGTAGACTGGTTGATTGAATAGGTGCCGCGGCTCTGTATCTTCCCGCTTTTAGAGCTGAATGTGCTGTCACTGTTGAAGGTATAGCTCATTTTGCCCTGTTCTATTCCAATCTTTTGCAATATTCCGTCGAGTTCCTCTTCGAGTTTTGTTGCGGCAATTGCTCCGCCGGCTTTCTGGAGGAAGTTGTCAGACTCGAATTCGATTTTGCATTTTTCGTATGTCCATGTGCCTGTGACCGACATTTCCTTGCCGGTAGCCTTGTCTACCACTGTTTCGATGGCGTTTTTGATGTTGTCTTTGCTGAACAGGTCTTTCAATGACTGCGCATGCGTCGTTGCCGAGACGATGATGAGCAGGGCTATCATGATGTTTCGTTTCATGGTTGATATATGTTTATTGTTTGACAATCCGGTTGATTTCGTCGATATATCCGAGTATTTCATCGCGTCCGGTGCGGTCTTCTGACGACGAGATGAAGTGTGGGGGCAGTTCCTCCCATTGTTCTGACAGCGTGTCGAGGAATGCCTGCACGTTGGCCGCGACTTTTGTCTTTGAGAGTTTGTCGGCCTTTGTGAATATTATGGCAAACGGCACTCCGTTTTCACCGAGCCATTGGATGAAGTCGAGGTCGATGCGTTGTGGCGTGAGACGTGAGTCTATGAGCACAAAAAGGCTCGTGAGGCTCGTGCGCCGCATGATGTAGGCGCGGATGATGTCGCCGATCTGCCGCAATGTCTGTTTGCCGCGCTTTGCATATCCATAGCCCGGGAGGTCTACGAGATACCATTCGTCATTGATGTTGAAGTGGTTGATGAGCAGTGTCTTGCCCGGCGTCTGCGATGTCATTGCGATGCGCCGTGCTGTGAGCATGTTGATGAGGCTCGATTTACCCACGTTTGAGCGGCCTATGAAGGCATATTCCGGGCGGTCTCCGGGCGGGCATTTGGCCGGGTCGGTGTTGCTCATGACGAATGTCGCTGATTGGATAATCATGGCTTTCGGTTTTGGTAGTCTGATTTTTGCGGGTGTAAAATTAGTCATTTTGCCGCTTACGCCGTGCATCTGTGGCGGCACATTTTGATGCACGCGGCCGTGCTCCCCGTCATGGATGCGGCGGCTCGGCGAGCAAACTTGTCTATGGTCGGACATAAAGTTGCTTTGGGCGGGATGTAAACTTCGTACGCAAGTTGCGTACATACATTCGCAAGTTGCGTATGTATATTCGCAAGTTACGTATGTACATTCACAAGTTGCGTACGAAGTTTTGGTGCAGGGCTTGTGAAGTTTTCATGCGACGTTGCCGGGGTCAGGGTGCGGGGCAGGGGCGGCGGTGTGCCACTGTCATGGCCGGTAGATGCTCAGCATGGCTTCGATGATGCCGGTGATTTCATCGCGCAGGTCTTCGGGAGCAAGGATTTCGGCACAGTCGCCAAGCGACAGCACTTCATGCATAAAGTCATAGGTGGGGCGCAGGTGCACCTCGAGTGTGATGTCGCTGCCGTCGGTGCTGATGATGCGTTGGCTGGGGTGCAGGGGTCGTGTGATGAGATAAGCCCCCTGGCCATGCGTCACCTTGAGCCTGATGGTGCAGGCGGTGCTCCCGTCGCCCAAGATGACGCCATAGAGGTCGCCGAAACAGGTGTCTGCCGTCATCCCACAGGGCATGGTGAATGTGGTGTCGTCAGTCTCGATGCGCTCGATGCGGTCGAATGCCATGACGCGCATGCTGCCGCTCTCGTCAGGGCCGATGACATACCATCGCTGGCGGAATTGCTTGACGAACCATGGTGCGATGATGTGGCTGTGGCTCTCTGCCGAGCCAAACTGACGGTGCGTCACCCTCAGCCTGTGTCCCTCGGCCATGGCCTGTGTCACCGTGTCGAGATGCTCCCAGCCCTTGGCTTGCGGTTCGACGATGATGCGCCCGCTTAGTCCTCGGCGGCGTTGCAACACCTCGGCTGCGCCGAATGTGCCGAGCATCCATTTGCTCAGCCGGTCGTCTTCGAGCAGTGTTGGGTCCTCGATGCCATAGGTGTTGGTGGCAGGGTCGTATTCTATGTTTATGCCGAAGAGGTCTTCGGCCTTGGCTCGCTGTGCGCGGAAAGTGTTGCGGTGCATCGTCAGCCCAGAATGCCGCTGCCAAGCCGAGAGCAGTTCGCCGATGCTTGCTCTGCGATGTCTGAGCAGATAATTGACAAACCAGATTGAAAATTGCATATTGCCGGTCGTGTTGGTTTTGACGGCACGAAGTTAATATATCGAGCCTGCACAGCAAAATGGTGCATCCCCGGTCATAATTTTGCCGGCGAGATAAGTCAGAGAGAGAAGTTTGAATTGGTTGTTATGGATGAAGCTATCCTTGCATCAGCGGCTTCGCATCACATCGTGAGTGATGTTGCAAGACATTCCGGCAGTCACTCATGATGAATGCCGGTCAGGGTGTACGAAAAATGACGGCAGCCTGTAATTATTTCACACAGGGCTTTGTCTCGTTTTGAGATATATTAATTTGTTTTGCATACAAACTAAAGATTTATAGCTCGAAAGACAGAAAGGCTGACTGAAAAGTGACATAATTGCAAGACGTGCAAGCTGATTGTTGAGACCTGGTTGAATCTGGAAAATTTATACGAGTGAGTCCGCAATGATTAAGCAAGCAAGTCCTGCGTCCTTCAGACGAAGGGCACAGGCTGCTTTTCCTAATTTGGACTCACGGGTTGTTCCAGAACCTAACCGGACGAATGAAGAAAAGACAATGCCGTGTCCTTTTTTTATTCGTAGCAGTTTCATCCCATCAAAGTTTCATGTCGTGAACCGGATTGAACCAAAGCCGGTAGCGATGCAGCCACTAACTTTTGTCAATTTTGTGTCAGTAAAATAGAATATTTGAAGACAAGGAGATGGGTATGTTAGCAGGCATTGTTTTGGCCGGTGTCATGGCTCTCATGCCAATGTCACCTGAGCCGGGTGACACGACTGTGGCCAAGGACAAATACTATTATTGCGAGTGGTGCGGGCACAGATTTCCATCTGTCCGCCATCTCAGTACGGGCAGTTGCGTGCGTCATCCGGATGGATCGAACCGCGGATATCACAAACTCTATGAGGGAAGTGAGAAGAGTGAATATACCTGTAAGTATTGTGGCAAGTGTTTCCCGTCAATCATGGTAATGGCCGGCAGCACTTGTGCCAATCATCCCGATGGTGAAGGTCACGGCCGTCATGTCCCTGCGTTGTAAACTGACAATATTGATAATATGAAGACTTTCAATGCATGGCTGATTGCTAATGTTGAAACAGTGACGACGGTACTGCTCATCGTCTTTTATGAATTGTGGTATTTCACGGGTGGTGACGAAGTGCTCAAGTTCGATAGTACTGCTGCCGGTGCGGCGCTTGGGCTTTTGCTGATGCCACTCATGAAGATCGCAGTGGGTGGTTATCCGTCGCGCAACACCTTTGCCGACTTCTTCAATCTGCTTATAGCGGTGGTTGTCTATACGTTGATTTTTGTCGTGGCGCACAATGTTGCCGCCTTGCACGGCATGATTGCACCTGCGGTGGTCGTCGCTCTGGTCTCGCTCATGATGGCTGTCATCGCATCAGTTTTCACAGGCCGTCACATGGACGAGGTAGTCACATTGCGTATGCTCTATGTGAATAGCAATGTCGACATGTTTGAGTTGAAGTGGAAGTACACCATCAACCGCTTTACAGCTACGTTTTGTGGAGTGAGCGGGTTGGGATTGGTGGCACTGCTGCTCATTAATGTCGAATATATAATAAAAGTATGGTAAGAGGAAAGACAATTTTCAAATGCACTGATTGCGGCAATCATTTTGAGGATTTGGATATCGAGTATTGTGCAACGGCATTTTCCCAACCGATGCGATGCCCCAAGTGTGGCAGCTGGCGGACACGTCCGTCCGGCCTTCGAGGGTGGTTGGAGCAATCAACCTACCGTTTAATATGGGAGAATATGGAGGAGAGTGAGGAACAGAGAAACGTGAAATAAAAATTACAGCGCAATGGCAAATGATATATTGCAACAGACATTGAATTCCAGCTTTTCGGAGATAGAGGAAATAGAGAAGGAAGTGGCCGCACAGTTGGACTACCTCGGCATGACTGTCGACGTTGGCTTCTCCCAACTGAGCCAGATGAGCCGACAGTCACTGATTATCGTCTCTGGAATAGTCAAGGCCTCCCGCTTCGTCAGAGGTCTCGGCATGGCAGTCATGGCTTTCACTGCTGCCATCGGCGCAATTGAACGCATAAAGGCGGCAAAGGCACACAACAAGGCCTTGGATGAACTCCTTCAAATAAAACGGAAGGTGGCGAGTGAGAAGATTGCCAGCATAAACGTCCTGAGCCTGCGGATAGAACACAGACTGTCCCAATTCGAAGGCTTGATAGACAGTGAAGTGTACTTTGACGACTACGAGCGGCTTGATAGTAATAGTCTGATTCAGAAACTGTTCATAATGGATAAGACGCTTGCCCTTTATCGTGGTGCACTGTATTGCAAACTCTTGATTGATTACCTTAAAGCCGAATACCAGGCATGGACAGACGGAGAGCAGTGTTCCAGCATGAACCGGCCTACATATTATGACTGCAACGAACTCTTGGCAAAGCGAATGAACAAAATGAAATCATTGCACGGCAGCGCATTAGTCAACGGGGCTGACGTCTACTTAGTCCATGATTCGCAGATATTAAGCACTGTATTGATAGATTATGGCCTAAGAAAGAAGCTCACGATTAAGAGAGCTCCTAAAGTGAAGTCTCCATTCCTGAGGAAGATTATTAAGGAGAACCCGTCATACAAGTCATACTGTAAATCGGCATGGTATATGAATTATGTCGTTAAAGTCTTGAATGAGAAAGTTCTGTTCTGTCTGATATACTTGGCACTCCTGACATTGAATTACCTATTCTTCCAATGGGTTGAATGGTACACTGTAATCGAATGGATTCTGGGAATAATCATGGCATTGGTCGAAGTCATTATTCTGGCTTTATGCTATGGATCATTAGAGGAATTTCACGAATCGTGGCAGAAGAAAGTATATACTGAAGAATTGAATAAGCAGCTCCGAATGGCAGGATATGTTGAGATATACCGACCCGACCTGAAGAAAAAAAGTCTGGTATGGGAAGGTGTAAAGGGAGCTGTATTAGGAATATTTGGCTAACTAAAATGAATAGAAATATGAGCAAGAAAGAAAATGATTATCAGCTCCCGTCTACAGTTGATGGCGGGCAAAAAGGAAGTGTTATCGACGTATATACCTTCGGAAATGCAGAATTGCAGAATCTAAATCAAGTGTGCGATACAGTAAGACAGGTGACCTGCACCATAGCGGAGGCCGTTAAATACGTGGAAAACGTGAAATTGGAGATAAAGAGACTTGACACACAGATGCAGTGTTTCATAGCACAGACTAACGCTAATGTCGAAAGGTTCAAGACTGCCATGCCAGTGTTGGAAAGTCAGTTGAACAACATTTCCAGACGGATAGACAAAATCACCGACGAAATTATTGACAATACCCACGGAAGCAATATGACCAAGACGGATATGGAAAAGCAAGAATTATTGCTTAATTTGCTGACTAATGTAAATGACAGCTTCAATAACATGCTGGCCAAGATACTACTCTAATCCAAATCATTCCCAAACGTGTCAAACACGTCAATGGGACGGTGCTCACCCCTGAGATGGTGGTGACGGTCACGACGGTGCAGCATACGGTCACGCCGTTTTATAATGGAGCGAAAGAGATGCAGGAGGCCTACATGCGTCTTTACGGCTTTGACTACAAGAAGGCTTGTTGCTCGGCAAACGATTTCGATTTCAGAAAGTTGGACTGAGGGCCGATGTGGGGGAAAGTATCATGAGTGACTTCAGACAACTGGTCAAGCGGCTCACCGGGTGGTCGGACGAGATTGTCAATGCTATCCGCAGCGAGGAGGAAGCGGATATTTATACTCGTGCCGGGCTGTGCGAAGCGATGGTAGGCGGACGGCCGGCATTGGTGCAACCGCGCATTGACCCGGACTATGTGATGCCAGAGTGGTGGGTCAACAAGTATGGTGAGAACTGGCGCGGATGGAGCAACAGTGACTTGATGGGCGAGGGTTATCCGCCGCATGATGTGAACGGTGACCCCTATGAGTTGCACCACATTGGCCAACTGACTGACTCGCCACTTGCAGAACTGACGTGGGCGCAGCACCATGATGGCGGCAACTTCAAAGTGCTGCACACCTTCGATGACTATTCTGACATAGGGCGTGGTGAGTTCGCGCGTGAGAAAAGCGAGTATTGGAAGGCTCGTTATGACATGATTGTGCACTGATGGTGGCAGCGGTTTGTTGCGTGAGCCAGTGTGTCTCAGCGTGCAAACC
>DWUP01000089.1 GCA_020012075.1 Candidatus Avibacteroides avistercoris | reverse complement strand
GTGTCCCGCCATTTTTTTTGTTCCCCCTGCCATGCCGGGGTATATGATGTTTTAAATAACAATATTTAGGTATTGCGTGCATACGGCATACCCGAAAAGCATTATATTTGCAACGATAAAAATCACACATCAAATCAAACTAAACATTTCAAACTATGGCTTACGTAATTAGTGAAGACTGCATCGCTTGCGGTACTTGCATCGATGAATGCCCCGTAGAAGCTATCTCTGCAGGTGATAGATATTCGATTGATCCTGACAAGTGCACAGAGTGCGGCACATGCGCATCTGTTTGCCCGCAGGAAGCCATTCATCTCTGATTAGCAGGCATCTGTGTGATGCTTTGGACAATGCCGCCCGGTGTGAGACTTCACGCCGGGCGGTTTGTCTTTATATGCGCCTGCCGTTGGCGCTGCATGTCTCTGGCGACGTGGTCTGATGATTTGCCTCATGGCATACGACCCAAAGTGGCATAGGGTAGTATGCTGTGTCCTGTGGCATACGACCCAAAGTGACATGGGGTAGTATGCTGTGCTCAATAGCATACGACCCCGCGCGGCATAGGATGGCATGTCGTGCGGCCGGTGATGAGGTGTGTCATTTACAGGGTTGAGTCCCGGTCTTTGAATGCCTTCCACACTCCTTCGTCCGGGACGGGTGCCGTGACGCTGACGGTGATGTGTGAGACGGGGTGGACAAACTCGATGTGGCGTGCATGGAGTGAGATGCCGCCGTCGGGGTTTGAACGCCGTGCCCCATATTTCAGGTCTCCTCTGATGGGGCAGCCGATGTTGGCCAGTTGGCACCGTATCTGGTGGTGCCGTCCGGTGTGCAGATGCACTTCGAGCAGATAGTAGCGGTCTGATTTGCCTATGACGCGGTAGTCGAGGATAGCTTTCTTCGAGCCTTGTACGGGATTGGGATGGGCGTAGGACTTGTTTTGCCGTTCGTTTTTCACCAGATAATCTTCGAGGACAGCTTCGTCATTCCGGGGCTTGTCGGCGACTATCGCCCAATAGGTCTTCTTGACTTCCTTGTCCTTGAACATGTTGTTGAGGCGTGCGAGTGCCTTGCTTGTCTTGGCGAACACCACGAGTCCGCTCACGGGACGGTCGAGCCTGTGGACCACGCCACAGAAGACATTGCCCGGCTTGGCGTATTTGTCCTTCAGATACTCCTTGACTTTTTCGCTCAATGGCTTGTCTCCTGTCTTGTCGCCTTGGACAATCTCTGAGCAAGATTTATTGACGATGATGATATGGTTGTCTTCGTAGACTACTTCCACTGCTTGTGTTGTTGTTAGGATTATAAGAGACGGAGGGCGGTGCCTGCCTTCAGGCCGGCTTGTCGCCCTCCGTGTGGATGCTGCTTGGGTCGTCAGGCTGATTACATGTTCATGCCGCCATCGACTTGTATGACTTGTCCCGAGACATAAGAGGACAGATCTGATGCGAGGAAGGTAGCCACATTGGCAATGTCCTCGGGCGTGCCTCCGCGGCGCAATGGGATTTTGTTGCACCATTCGGCTTTCACTTCGTCAGAGAGGACTGCTGTCATGTCGGTGATGATGAATCCCGGTGCGATCGAGTTGGCCCTGATGCCGCGTGAACCGACTTCCTGTGCGATGGATTTGGCCAAAGCGATCAATCCTGCTTTTGATGCCGAGTAGTTGGCCTGTCCTGCGTTGCCGTGCACGCCGACGACCGATGACATGTTGATGATGCTGCCGGCTCTCTGCTTGAGCATTGTGGGCAGGCAGGCATGGATGAAGTTGAACGCCGATTTAAGGTTTACGTTGATTACTGCGTCCCATTGGCTTTCGCTCATGCGCATCATCAGTCCGTCCTTGGTTATTCCTGCGTTGTTTACAAGGATGTCTATGCGTCCGAAATCCTTGACAATCTCGGCTACGACAGTCGCTGTCTCGTCGAAGCTGGCAGCGTTTGATGCGTATCCTTTGGCCTTTACGCCCAATGCGGCAATCTCTGCTTCGGTTTTCTTCGCATTTTCATCGATGATGAGGTCAGTGAAAGCGATGTTTGCACCTTCTGAAGCGAATTTCAGTGCCACGGCTTTGCCGATGCCACGTGCTGCCCCTGTTATGATGGCAGTCTTTCCTTCGAGTAGTTTCATTGTTTATATGTTTATTTTGGTGTTGGTCATTCTTCTATTTTGTTCCTCCCGAGTGCCCCGTAGACAAGGTCGGCCACATATTTCCGTGTCATCTTCTCGTCCATTCCCACGCCTATCAGCCCGCGTGTGTACGGCACTTCGAGTCCTTTGACACAATAGTGCAGGATGACAGCAAGGAGCTCTGGTTTGTCGATTTTGAATATGTTGTTTTTGACACCTTCTTCGAGTACCTCGCGGAACAGGACTATTTCGCGCTGGTCGAAAGTCTTTCTGACTTTTTCTACTTTCCAGATGTCTCTGAAGAAGCGTCCGCGCAGTGTCCCGTTGCGGTATACTGTCTCTTTGACTGCACGCAGATGCGTGAATATCAATTCGACAAATTTCTCATCCGGGGATATGTCACGCTCGACCACCGTGCGCATCTGGTCGAAGAGTTTGTCAAGTTCTGATTCGACTACGGCCATATAGATGTCTTCCTTGCTTTTGAAGTAGGTGTAGAGCGTTCTCCTGCCTTTTTGCGAGGCGATGGCGATGTCGTTCATCGTGGTGTTTTCGACGCCATGCCGGGCGAAGAGTTGCCTTGCGACATCTACAAGCTGGTCTTTTGTCTTGTGACTTGTCATTGTCTCCTGCTGAAATGCACAGATGCATATCCTGTGTGCAAATGTAGCCCTTTTGCGTTAAACGGCAAAGGGTTGTGCTTTTTCGTTTTCCGGCGGCAGGCCGGGCGGGTGGCATACGTCGTGTCCCGCCCTTTCTTCCGTCAGTCGATGAGTTTGCGGTAGCGGATGCGCTTCGGTTCTTCGCGCCCCATGCGTTTTATTTTGTTTTCTTCGTATTCAGAGTATGAGCCTTCGAAGAAGAAAACGTTGGAGTCTCCCTCGAAAGCCAGTATGTGTGTGCATATACGGTCGAGGAACCACCGGTCGTGGCTTATTATCACGGCGCATCCGGCGAAGTCTTCGATGCCTTCTTCGAGTGCCCTGAGGGTGTTTACGTCGATGTCATTTGTCGGTTCGTCGAGGAGCAGCACGTTGCCTTCCTCCTTGAGTGCCATTGCCAGGTGCAGTCTGTTGCGCTCGCCGCCTGACAGTACGCCGCACTTCTTCTCTTGGTCTGCCCCGGTGAAATTGAAGTGCGAGAGGTATGCACGCGCATTTATGTCACGTCCCCCCATACGCAGCAGTTCGTTGCCTCCCGAGACGACTTGATAGACGGTCTTGTCAGGGTCTATGTCTTTATGTTGCTGGTCTACGTAGGCCAGCTTGACTGTCTCCCCGACTTCGAATGTGCCTGCGTCGGGCTTCTCCAATCCCATGATGAGCCTGAAGAGTGTCGTCTTGCCGGCTCCGTTGGGGCCGATGACTCCGACAATGCCGTTGGGCGGGAGTGAGAATGTGAGGTCGTCAAACAGGAGTTTGTCGCCATAGGCTTTTCTTACCCCGACGGCGTTGATTACTTTGTTGCCGAGGCGCGGGCCGTTGGGGATGAATATTTCCAGTTTTTCTTCTTTCTCCTTGACATCTTCGTTGAGCAGTTTGTCATAGGAGTTGAGTCGTGCTTTGCCTTTTGCTTGCCGTGCTTTGGGCGCCATACGCACCCATTCCAGTTCGCGCTCGAGTGTCTTGCGCCGTTTGCTTGCCACTTTTTCTTCGAGTTCGAGGCGTTTGGTCTTCTGTTCGAGCCATGATGAATAGTTGCCCTTCCACGGGATACCTTCGCCCCTGTCGAGCTCGAGTATCCAACCTGCCACGTGGTCAAGGAAGTAGCGGTCGTGTGTAATGCAGATGACTGTGCCTGCATATTGCTGGAGGTGTTGCTCCAACCAGTCGATGGACTCGGCGTCGAGGTGGTTGGTCGGTTCGTCGAGCAGCAGTATGTCTGGCTGTTGCAGCAGCAGCCGGCAGAGTGCCACACGGCGGCGTTCGCCGCCTGACAGGTGTTCGCACTTCTGGTCTTCGGGTGGACAGCGCAGTGCGTCCATTGCCCGCTCGAGTTTGGTGTCGAGGTTCCATGCGTCGGTGGCGTCTATTTTGTCCTGCAACTCTGCCTGCCGGTCGAAGAGTGACTGCATCTTGTCGGGGTCTTCGTAGTATTCGGGCAGTGCAAACTTGTTGTTTATTTCCTCGTACTCTTTGAGCAAATCGACGATGGGCTGTACGCCTTCCATGACGGTCTCTTTGACGGTCTTGTCATTGTCGAGCTGTGGCTCTTGTGGCAGATAGCCTACCGAGTAGCCGGGTGAGAAGACTATGTCGCCCTGATAGGACTTGTCGAGTCCGGCTATGATTTTGAGCAGGGTTGATTTACCTGAGCCGTTGAGTCCGATGATGCCTATTTTGGCTCCATAGAAGAATGACAAATAGATGTTTTTCAGTATCTGTTTGCCCGAAGGGAGTGATTTGCTCACCCCGACCATTGAGAAAATGACTTTGTTGTCGTCTGCCATATTAGTCTTGTGTAAGTCTGTAGTTAGTCGTGCGGCCGCATGAGTCGGGTGGGACGGTGCGGCCGTGTGCACCGGGGCAAAGATAATGCAAAGATTTTATATACTGTCGCGGGTCTTGTGCTATGTGGGCGGCTTGTCCTGCGGATGGACGGGCACGGTGGCTTGCCGGCATGGTGCGGCGGTGGCATCAGGCCCTGCCGGTCTTGGCATACGATGTTTTTGCCTGTGGCATACAATGATTTTGCTCTTGGCATACAATGTTTTTGTGCATGGCATACAATGTCGCGGTGCGTCTCGTCTGATGGCACCGGCCGCGTGACTTGGCATTTGCTTGTGCGGCTTGCTGTGGCGGATTGCGGGCGTCCGGTCTGGCCATGTGCGGGGATGGCCGTATGGCTGCCGTGTGCCAGGAGCAGGTGTGGGGTGCGTATATTTATTTGTTATTTATCCATTATTGCATTAATTTTGCGCCCCGTTGCCTATGGTGGGGCGTGGCGTATGCCGCGGGTAGTCATGTGGTAATAAAACTGGTATAAGATTAATGGAGAGTGACACTTATGTTTAAGGTTATCGGTGTGATGTTTCTGGGCATTGGCTTGGGTTATGCTTTGAGGCGGTTGCCTCTGTCAGCCCTGATGGGACGCACGGTGCAGCCCACCATCTATCTGCTGCTGGCGTTGCTCGGTGTCTCTGTCGGTGCGGACGGCTATTTGATGAGTCATTTCTTGCAGTTGGGCGGGCAGGCGTTGCTTTTGGCAGTGGCCGGCATCGCCGGCAGTATCGCCGCAGTGATGCTGCTGACGGGGTGTCGCAAGAGAGGGGGTGGGAGATGAGAGGGACGTTGTCTGTCCTCGGCTCGTTTGCCGTCGGTTGTCTGCTGGGGTATTGTTTTGACATGAGGCAGACTGCTCACGACATTTCGATGTGGGTGTTATATGCTCTGATGTTTCAGGTCGGCATCGGTCTGGGTGCCAACAAGGATCTCAAGGCTATCCTGTCAAGTGTCAGGCCGTCCACCTTGCTGCTTCCTGTGGCGACAGTCTCCGGCACGTTGCTGCTGACGGCGTTGGTCTCGCCGTTGTTGTCGGGATGGAGCATGACCGACTGTATGGCTGTCGGCAGCGGATTCGCCTACTATTCGTTGTCTTCAGTCCTTATCACCCAGCTCAAGGAGGCGTCTGCCGGTTTGCAAGTCGCGACCGAGCTGGGCGCGATCGCGCTCCTTGCAAACATATTCAGAGAGATGATCACACTTGTCGCCGCACCCATACTCAGCCGTTATCTGGGAGCCAAGGCTCTGATTTCTGCCGCAGGCGTGACGTCGATGGATGTCCTGCTGCCCACGATAGTGTCACGCTCGGGCAGTGGAGTGATGCCTGCTGCCGTGGTCCACGGTGTGCTGATCGATATGAGTGTGCCTGTGCTGGTCACTTTCTTTTGCAGTCTGTGATGGTGTCCTGAGGCAGGGTCATTCCTCCCAGTCATACCATGCGTCGCGCAGTTGGCCGACTTTCAGGTCATTGACCTTGCCGGTGTTTTTGAGCCATTCTGCGAACTCGCTGCGTTGCTCCTCAGTGACGCTTCCGCGCTTTGCCGAGATGACGAAGAATGATGCCTTGCACCCTTCCTCACCGAAATATCCCCCGACGCACAAGCCGTTGGCGGTGGCATGGGCGATTATTTCGTCGAGCAATGCATAGCCGTCTTCGGTGTTGTCAGAGTCATAATTGAACGACAGACTGAAACCAAGTTCCTTAAACTCTCCTTTGTAGAGTTTCTTACGTAATCTCTTCTTCATAATATTATTGTTAATAATTTGAAATGATGCCGGGCATAACGGCTGCGATATCCATAGGCATTAAGCAGTGATGGCGTGACGTGTCAGGCTCTGCATTGCTCGTGATGTGATGTGGGTCGCTGTACTATGTTTGGCACACATTCTGCACCAAAGGTATGACTTTAACTCGGATATGCAAGCCAAGGATGTGAAAAATAATAAATGACGGTGATTTTGTCATCCTCGCAGGGTGAATGTGTCTTGTGCCTCCTGACAGGGCTGCTGTGGCCATTAACAATTTTATCATGAGAATTTATTTGCAGCACTGATACAAAAACTCTATTTTTGGGCACATTTTAATGAACTGATGTCTGTCAATAAAGTTATTCTCGTCGGCAACGTGGGCAAAGACCCCGAGATACGCTACCCGGCCAATGGAGTGGCTGTGGCTACATTCCCTTTGGCAACGACTGAGCGCGGCTACACTCTGCAAAATGGCACGCAGGTCCCGGACCGCACCGAGTGGCACAACATTGTCTTGTGGCGCGGGCTGGCACAGACTTGCGAGAAGGCCGGTGTGAAGAAGGGCGACAAGTTGTACATCGAGGGCAAAATCCGTTCGCGCTTCTATGATGACCAGAGGGGCGTGCGCCATTATGTCACTGAGATTTTTGCGGATGTGATGGAGCTGATGAGCGGCAGACAACAGACCCCGGCGCCGCAGCCCCGGACGGGCGGTGGCGGAGCGGCAACGGCATCTGAGGACGAAAACGATGGTTTGCCGTTCTGATGCCTATTATTAACTTAATTGTTTTATTTTGGACTCTGACTATCATTTAGGCCTGCTGGCTTCTGTATTTACCGGTTCTACTGTTATCACACCGAGTGCCGATGTCATAGTGGCACTCATCTTCGCGGCACTGCTCGTCATAGTGTCGGCTTTCATTTCGGCTTCCGAGTCGGCATTCATGGCGTTGTCGCCGGATGAAATAAAGGCAATCCGTGCCTGCAATTCACGCAAAGATGCGCGGCTGGCTGCCATGCTCGACGATGCCGAGAGCCTTCAGGCCACGATAATGCTGTCAAACAACTTTGTCAATGTGATGGTCGTGCTGCTGTGCAATTATGCTTTCGGCCGCATGTTTGACTTTTCCAGTCCCGTCTTGCAGTTTGTCCTCGTGGCAGCCCTTGTGTTTTTCCTGCTTTTGCTGTTTGCGGAGGTGTTGCCCAAGATATATTCCGTCAGCAATCCTCTTGGGCTGTTGCGCATGGCATCGCCGATGATGACAGTCTTGGACAAGGCTTTCAGCCCGCTGGTCTGGGTGTATGTCAAAGCTACATCGTCTTTTGACCGCGCTTTCGCAGCACGCAAGCACGGTTTTTCGGTAGATGAACTGTCGCATGCATTGGAACTGACGGACAAAAGGGAGATATCTGAGGAAAACAACATACTCAAGGGAATAGTCAAGTTCGGCGAAGAAAGCGTCCGCGAGGTAATGACTCCGCGCCTTGACATGGTGGACATCGGCATCGACGCTACGTATGACGAGCTGCTCAAGTGCGTCGTCGATAACGTTTATTCACGTATCCCGGTCTATGAAGGTACGAGGGATAACATCCGTGGCATAATATATATAAAGGATCTCCTGCCATATCTTGACCGCGAGGGTACATTCGAATGGCAGGCATTGGTGCGTCCTCCGTTTTTTGTCCCCGAAACAAAGAAAATAGATGACCTGCTGACAGAGTTCCGCAACAACAAGGTACACATCGCTATCGTGGTAGATGAATTCGGTGGCACCTCAGGCCTGATTACCATGGAAGATATAATCGAGGAGATAGTGGGTGACATACAGGACGAATATGACGACGACGAGAAGCTCTACGTCAAACTCAACGACACGACATATATATTCGAAGCCAAGATATTGCTCACCGATTTCTATAAGGTCATAGGTTCTGAGCCTGCCGATGTCGAGGAGCTGGCCGGCGACTCTGACACTCTCGCGGGGCTTTTGCTCGAAATCAAAGGCGAGTTCCCTGCATTGCATGAGCATATCACGGTCGGCATATATGACTTCGAGATACTCAATGTGGACCGCCGGCGTATCCTGAAAGTTAAACTGACAATCAATGAAAAAGCATAGTTACGCAATCCCCCTCGTCATAGTGCTGATTGTGATGGCGGGGGCAATATCCCTCGGGTCGTGTCTCGGCGACCGTCATGATGCCAAGATGGCGGCCTCGGCCGATTCACTCTACTGTCGTCTGGATGCCGACTCGGTGCCATTCATGGCTGATGTGTCGAGGGACGCGCGCTTCATGATACGCACCACTGACTCGACGACCTACTTCTGCGACATTATCTATCCGGCTACGTCGGCCCACCTCTATTGCACATTCCGTCTGACCGACACCACACAGATCGCCCGGTTGCACTATGAGGCGCAGCGCATCGTGTCATTCCATTCGCGGGTTGCGTCGTCGATAGAGGCCATCCCGGTGCGCAACCGCTTCGGGGTGGAAGGCACGCTCTATGAGCTGCGTGGTGATGTGGCGACCCCCTATCAACTGGCTTTGTCTGATGAGGCCACGTTCTTTTTCAATGCTTCCCTTTATTTCGATGACGGCTCGCATGCCGATGCAGTGCCGGGTCTGGTCGGCGCGATGAAGCATGACATCGACCGTCTGGTATATTCCTTCGCACCCCGCCGCTGACTCTGCCGATGCCTCTGCTCCTGACCCAGACGATCGAGGATGTGCGTTGTGCCGTGTGGCGTGTGACCGAGCCGTGTGATGTCCTCGCCGGGATTACGGGTGCAGACGATGCAGCCCATGCCACTGCCGGACTGTCGAGCCCCAAGCGTGTGACCGAGCGGCTGGCGGCACGTGCCCTGCTGCGCATGGCGTTCCCGGGTGATTATGACCGCATCGTCTATGACGGCCACGGTCGTCCCATGCTCGCGCACGGACGTGCGCAAGTCTCCATTTCGCACACCGATGGCTATGTGGCCGTGGCTCTGTCAGACCGCCGCATAGGTGTGGACATCGAGCTGCGGACGGGCAAGGCTCTGAGGCTGGGCGGTAGGTTTATGGATGATGGAGAATTGGCCCAGGTGCTCGCTGCTGACGACCCTGAGACAGCGGCCACCGCAGTCTGGTCGGCCAAAGAGACAGTCTACAAGGCCGTGGGACGTGCTGCCGCAGATTTCAGGGCGGCTGTCCATGTCGGTTGCTCCACATCCGGACTTTCTTTCCCGGGCTTCGTCACGGCCTCTGGGACGTCGCTCGCGCGCCCGTGCAGGGTATATGTGGCCGCAGATGACCGCTTCGTCCTGACCCTCGGCCTGTTTGCCGTATGACAAGGCATCGCGCGTGCAGTCTCCTGCCCATCGTGCCATCGCCGCAGCATACGACCCAAGCGCGGGTAGCATACTACCCTAACCCCGGTAGGGTAGTATGCCAATGCCCGAAACATCGTATGCCAATCCCGATAGCATAGCACCCCGTAGCGATGTGCACACTTGCGCATAGCCCCCGCGTGCCGTGCCGTCGATTTTTTCGCTTCATGTCGCCGGCATTGTGTGCGGGGATGGTATTTTTATTTATATTTGTTTCACTAATATAGGATGCGGCTTGGCATAGCCCGCATGCGAGCAAGTTCACAGTCTTGTCTATGCTCTCGCCTTTCACTATATTTGCAAACGATTATTAACCAAACAGGAGGATTGATAAGAAGCAGACAC
>DWUP01000088.1 GCA_020012075.1 Candidatus Avibacteroides avistercoris | reverse complement strand
GATGTGTATAAGAGACAGGTACTAATGTTATGGTCTTGCTCATGCTAAATTAGGTCTTATCAATTGTTTATAGCAAATGAAATACACATCTCTTAATAAGAGATGGATAGCCTTATTATAGCATTATAGTACAGGCAGTTATGGCCAACTTTTTATATAATCGTTAAACATTGATGTAGTCATGCTATTTAGCAAATATTTTTCGCAACAGCTAATAATCTTATATATCTTTATTTTATATATCTTTGCATCGTATAGAATCCATCTCTTATTAAGAGATGGATTTGTAAATGTCTATTTGAGTCTCGTTTAATATAGTTGCACTTCAGTCTGCCTTGCATATGCGGGTGCCGGTCAGCTGTCATGGTCGCGTCGTGTGATGATTATCCTCGCCGGCTTTGTTGCCGGGGATGTCGTCTTCGCCTGCATAGACTCGTATGACTTCATCCACTCGTGTCGTGAATCGCCGTGAGCGGTGTTCGCTCTTGACCTGCCAGTCGCCTGTGTGCATCTGTGTGCTGAGCATTATTGTATTCTTGCCGTTGTTGCGGTTGATGCGGTCGACGGCATCCATGATGCGTTTTTGCTTGATGCGGTCTGTCTGGTCAAAGAGGTAGGTTTGCGGTGTGTGGTCGGGTGTGATGTTCCACAGTGTGACGCCCGCCTTTTTATACCTGAAGCCTGTTTTGTATTCGCGGCGGAGCATGTTGAGGCAGTGGCCGATAATCTCGGCCGTGTCGTTGGTCGGGACGGGCAGGCAGGCTGTGGCCTGTATGACGTGTGACGGTGCATCGGGGTTGAACCGGTCGGTGCGTGCATATAGCGTGACCGATGAGCAGAGTGACTTCTGTCTGCGTAGTCGCGCCGCGGAGTCTGATGCATAGTTTGCCACGGCTTCTTCGAGAGCTTGCAGGCTGTCTATGCCTTTCCCTGCAAAGCTGCGGCTGGTGGTGAGGCTTTTATGTCCCGTGTTGTCGTCGTGCCCGATGCAGGCTATGCCGTGCAGTTCCTTCCACGTGCGTACTCCTGTGATTGTCATTTCGCGCCTGATCCATGACTCGGGTTTGCATGTCAGTTGCCAGGCGGTGGTGACGCCATATTGTTGCATCTTGACGTTATGTCGTCTTCCTATTCCCCACACTTCATCGATGGGCAGTCTGGCGAGTGCTTTGATGCGCTTGTCTTCGCTGTCGATGATGCACACGCTGTGATAGGCGGCATAGCGTTTGCCGAAGTAGGCGGCAGCCTTGGCGAGAGTCTTGGTGGGGGCTATGCCAATGGTGACGGGGATGCCTGTCCCACGGCGGATGGTCTCGACGATGCGTGTGGCGAGGTCTTGCAGTCTGTCGTGCGGGATGCCGTCGAGGTGCAGGAATGCTTCGTCCACCGAGTAGATTTCAATCTCTGGTGAGAATTCAGACAGCAGGCTCATGACGCGGCGGCTCATGTCCCCATAGAGGACATGATTGCCCGAGTAGACGGTCACGTCGTTGTCTTCGATCTTTTTGCGTGCTTTGAAATAGGGTTCTCCCATCGCTATCCCGAGTGCTTTGGCCTCATTGCTTCGCGCTATGATGCACCCGTCGTTGTTGCTCAGTACGACTACGGGCTTCCCTTCGAGTGACGGATTGAAAGCACGCTCGCATGAAACGAAGAAATTGTTGCAATCTACGAGGCCGAACATGCTGTATTGTCTGTCAATGGATGCGTTTGATGCAATGTGTCACTACTCCCCAGATGACGAGATGGTTGTCCTCTGTGACTTTTATGGGCTTGTATTTCGGATTTTCCGGCATTAGCCACAGGCATCCGTGACCGGAGTCGAGCTTGATGCGCTTGAGTGTGAATTCGCCGTCGATGCATGCCACGACGACATTGGAGTCTTGCGGGCGGAGGCTGCGGTCGACGACGATGAGGTCGCCGTCGCTTATTCCGGCATCGAGCATCGAGTCTCCTACGACGTGGGCATAGAATGTCGTGGCGGGATGCCTGACCACGAGACGGTTGAGGTCGATGCTTTCTTCCATGTAGTTTTGGGCAGGCGAGGGGAAGCCTGCTTTCACGCCTTCGTCAGCGTATGGCAACGGCTGTTCTGTCTCGATATTTGCCGGACTGATGTGTATTGCCATTGTATATCGGATATTAGGCCCGTGGCTGCACCGGTGCAGCCACGGACTGTCAATGTCATTTGCCGTCGGCCTTAGGCTTTGCTTTCCTGCTCATGATGCTTCTGGCAATGAGCCATGCTGCGCCGAGCACGAGGATTGCGAGTGCTGAGTAGGCTGTCGCTTCGGTGCGCTTGATTGACACGGGGTCGAATGTGAATGTCACTGTGTGGCGGCCTGCCGGTATTTTCATTGCGCGCAGGATGTAATTGACCCGTGCGATTTCTGCCGGTTGCCCGTCGATGGTCGCCGTCCAGTCAGGATAGTATATCTCAGAGAATACTGCCACTCCGTCGGCTTCATTGTCGGTCTCATATACCAGCATGTTTGGCTCATAGCTCGACAGTGCTATGTTCATCTTCGCTCCGGCAGAATCTGCTGCCTCGAAGTCGAGGACTTTTTCGAAGCGGCGGTCGGCCACGGCAGTGTTACGGAGGTCTGTTTCACCGACCATCTCTATTTCCTGATTGGCGTTGTCGGCATAGCGGACGGTGTTTACAAACCATGCATTGCCCATGCAGTATGGATTTGGCAGTGCCATTGTCCCTCCGTTTTGTGTCGGGACGATGACATATTTGGTGTTGAGCATATTCAGCACTTGGAATTGCCGTCCGTCCACGGCTGTCAGGTCTCCGTTGTTTTCATATAGAGCCCTGCTTATCGCGCTCATGTCGGCCGTGATGTGGTGCTCTATCATCTCTTGGTAGCGGCGCAATTTAGCGGCATGATAGCCGCCGATGCTCTTATGATAGTAGGATGTCGTGTTGTCGTTGAACGTGCTGACTGCGAGGTTGAGGACTCGATAGTCGGGACTTTTGTCCTGCAATATATATTTGTCTGCCTCGGTGGGCCGGTAGACCAGCTCTGTTTCGCTCTTTGGCACGAAATGCGAGTCGTTGAGATAGCGCTTGTCAATCCCCCACAAATCGACGAGGCAGATGAGTGCCACGAGCGCGATGGCTGTGACTTTCTTGACCTTGCCGTGCATGGCGAGCATGATGACGACAAATCCCGCAGCTATTATGAGCGCACTCCTGAGCGCGTCGCTTGCTACCATAGCCTTGCGCATCTCGGTCAGATTGCCGACGACGAGCGACAGTGTCTCTTGCGGGAACTGGCTCATGGCCTGCATCTCATAGGAGGAGACAAAGCTGCCAAACAATGCTCCGGGCGCAAAGGCGATGAGCAATGCCACGATGCCCGTGATGCCGAATGAAATGAATACAAACTTCCGGTGACTGAGGCCTGACTTGGCATCGCCCGACAATCTTGGCTGTGCGGTGCTGTGTGCGGTCATGTCTGTCGTGGGTGCGCCATTGCCGTCAAACAGCTCTTTCAGTCCGAGTACGGCGAGCAGCGGTATGGTAAATTCGGCGATGACCAATATCGATGACACGGCACGAAACTTGGCATACATCGGCATGTAGTCAATGAACAGGTCTGTAAACCACATCATGTTCTTTCCCCATGACAGGAATATAGATAGCAGGGTGACGATCAGGAGAGCCCATTTGACGGGGCCTTTCACTATAAACAAGGCAAGGATAGCCAGTGTGAGAATCAATGCACCGACATACACCGGGCCGCTGGTGCCCGGTTGTTCGCCCCAGTACTGGCCGAGTTGTTGGTAGAGAGGTTGCAGGTTGGGGTTGGCTTTGTCCATTGCCACGTCGCTGTCGCTCATGCGATGTTCTGACGACCCTCCTTTGAGATTAGGGACAAGCAGGGTCAAAGTCTCGTCACGGCCGTAGCTCCATTGTGTTATATAGTCACGTTCGAGCCCTCCGTCAGTTTGGTTTTCATTGTCGGCTTTGACCAATTCGGACTTGCCACGCATTGTCTCCTTGCTATACTCGTATGTGTGGTAGATGTTTGACAGGTTGATTAGTACACCGATGGCGGCAGCAATGGCAAGGATGCCGGTGGCTTTGCCAAAGCTCCTAAGGGTGCCGTGGCGCCATGCATCGATGCCGAAGGCTATTACCAGTGCGAGGATGACGAACATCGAATAATAGGTCATCTGCACATGGTTGGACAACAGTTGCAGTGCAAAGAACAGTGCCGTCAGCACCCCGCCGGCCAGATAGCGGCCGCGATAAGCCAGCACGATGCCACCGATGGTAGGCGGTATGTAGGCTAGTGTAAGGTACTTCCAGATGTGTCCGGCATAGACGAGGATTGGGAAGTATGATGACAGCGCCCACCCGAGGGCTCCCAACGTAGACAGCCATACCGAGATGCCGAAAGCCCTCAGCATGATGTAGAAGCCAAGCAGCATGATGAACATCAGCCCCACATAGTTTGGCAGGAACAGTTGATAGATCTTGCCGGCTATGCTGAGTGGCGCGGTCGAGTCATAGCTCGGTGAAATCTGGTAGGTAGGCATCCCGCCAAACAGTCCATTGGTCCAGCGGGTCGTCTCGCCTGTCCTTTCGTGATATTCCTTTGCTTCCTGCCCTGCGCCAATCGTTGCGATATTGTCATGACCGGCCAATACTCTGCCCTCGATGTCCGAGGGGAAGAAGTAGGCGAATGCTATGACCACAAACAGCACTACCGCCGCGAGGTCGGGGATCACACGTTTCCAATCCATTGTCTCAGTAGTGTAGCGTTAATACCTGTAGAAGTCGGGCTTGTAGGGGCCGTCCACACTCACGCCGATGTAGGCGGCCTGCTTGTCGGTCAGTCGGGTGAGTTTGACCCCGAGTTTCTCCAGATGCAGGCGTGCCACCTCTTCGTCGAGGTGTTTGGGCAGGCGGTAGACATCGACATCATAGTGCTTGCCAAACAGTTCCATCTGTGCCAGTGTCTGGTTGGTAAAGGAGTTGCTCATCACAAACGACGGGTGGCCGGTCGCACATCCGAGATTGACGAGGCGTCCCGATGCGAGCAGGATGATCGAGTGTCCGTCGGGGAAGTAGTAGCGGTCTACCTGCGGCTTGATATTGACGCACCTGATGCCCGGGTAGTGCACGAGTTTGTCCACCTGTATCTCATTGTCGAAGTGTCCGATGTTGCACACTATGGCCTGGTCTTTCATTCGTTCCATGTGGTCGATGCGGATGATGTCGCAGTTGCCCGTCGTGGTGACGAAGATGTTGCCCTCGGCCAAAGCGTCTTCGACCGTTGTCACCTCAAATCCCTCCATTGCCGCTTGCAGCGCGCATATCGGGTCGATCTCGGTGACAAGCACCCTCGCGCCGTAGGAGCGCATCGATTGTGCGCATCCCTTGCCGACATCGCCATAGCCGCATACGACGACGACTTTGCCGGCTATCATCACGTCGGTGGCACGTTTGATGCCATCGGCCAATGACTCACGGCATCCGTAGAGATTGTCGAATTTTGACTTGGTGACAGAGTCATTGACATTGAAGGCCGGGAAGAGCAGTCTGCCCTGTTCCTTCATTTGATAGAGGCGGTGTACTCCGGTGGTTGTCTCCTCTGACACTCCCCTGATGTCAGGAATCATGCGTCCCCAGAACGTGTTGTCCTCGGCCAGCACGCGCTTGAGCATGGCCAAGAGTTGTTTTTCGTCCTCGGCTTCGGCATCGGCATCGAGTATTGCCGCGTCTTTCTCGGCATCATTGCCGGTGTGTATCATGAGTGTGGCGTCGCCGCCGTCGTCCACTATCACGTTGGGGCCTTTATGTCCGGGGAATGTGAGAGCCTGTAGCGTGCACCACCAGTAGTCCTCGAGTGTCTCGCCTTTCCATGCGAAGACCGGTATGCCGGCAGCTGCCATGGCCGCCGCCGCGTGGTCTTGTGTCGAATATATGTTGCATGAGCACCAGCGCACCTGTGCCCCGAGAGCCACGAGCGTCTCAATCAGCACTGCGGTCTGTATTGTCATGTGGAGTGACCCTGTGATGCGTGCTCCTGCGAGGGGCTTTCGCGGGCCGTACTTCTCTCTGAGTGCCATGAGTCCCGGCATCTCTTTTTCGGCCATGTCTATTTCTTTGCGTCCGAAGTCCGCCAGTGTGATGTCTGCCACCTTGTAGGGCAGTGAAGTGAACAGTTGGTCTGACATAATGATATGCTTTGTTGATTTCTCCGTTTATGATATTTCCGGCAAATATACTGCTTAATTGCAATATGTAGTCCGGCTGCCGCCAAACATTAGGCGCTGCCTGCCGCGTGTGCCATGCGGCATAAATTGTCGCCGGGCTGACCGGATATTGCAAAAATATATATCTTTGCCATCGCAAAGGTTCGCTGCCCACCGTCGCGTGGAGGCGATTAAAAGGGAATCGCGTGCAATTCGCGAGCAGTCCCGCTGCTGTGAGTCTCATTGACACATGGCGTGACAACACCTCTTGCCACTGACAACACTGTCGGGAAGGCGTCACGTCATGAGACGAGCCAGAAGACCTGCCTTGTGCTGAGATAGACTGATACTCCCGGGGATGAGGATTAGTCGTTTGTTTTATAACCAATTAAAATATCTGTTTGGAGCAATGAAGAGATTATTGCCTTTTTATGCTTTGGCCGTTGCCATTGCTTTTGTGAGTTGTGATGACAGTGACGACGGTGCCGGTGTGCCCGATGTGCCTCAACTGGAGGTCATAAGTTTCAACGGGATGCTCACCGGGCCCGAGAGCGAATTCGTAGGCCAGAAGGACAGCCTGCCCGATGGCAGCTACTTTTACCCCGACACTTTCCGCGACCCGAGCGGCATGTGCGAGTTCACACACTATGCGTCGAGCTTCGGGACAGACTTCGGCGGGGGCTTTACCTATACCAACAAGACCGACACAGTCACGGGCGACTACACCAATCCGTCTGCCATCACGGGCCGTGGGGTCAGTGGCGACACCTATCTGGTCTGCAACGCCGACACCTATCGGGGCAACACTTTCGTGTCGAGGGTGGCAGAGATCCGCTTCGCGCAAGACGTGATGGTGCAGTCTGCCTGCTTCACCAATGCCACCTATGCCTATCGTGCGATGAGGGACGGGGGCATCAATGAGCCTTTCGGGGCTGACGATTGGTTCAAGGTGACGGTGCGTGGCTGGCGCGACGGTGCGAAGACCGACTCGGTGGACGTCTATCTGGCGCATGACGGACTGCTCGTCAATGCGTGGGAGGAGCATAGCCTGACCGCCCTCGGCACGGTGGACATGGTGGACTTCTTCTTCGACTCGACCGATGTCGGGGCTTATGGGATGAACAATCCTGCCTACTTCTGCATGGATGCCCTCACGCTGAGGCTCGACTGACGGGATGCTGCTCGTGGCGGCCTGCGGATGTGTGTCACGCACGGCCGCCGCGCGCTGCTCTGTCATCTGACGCATAGCAAAATGACACCGTATGCCACAGCCGCCTGCATACGACCCTGCCGGCACTGGCATACGACCTTTTTCCCTTTAGGGTCTGACCCCGCGGATGACGGCCTCTAACCAATGCATCGGCCGCGCCGGGTGTCGTCAGGATTGCGGTCTGGCTGTCATTTTGATTCCTCTCTGACGTTTGTCATGCCACATTGCTTTTGCGGGCTTCGATGCCTGCCGCTGCCATCAACCGGATAAAAACAAATGAAACACATGCTCCGACGCCTCGCATTGTCACTCATCGTGCTGCCCGCCTGCCTTGCCGTGCCGGCGCAGACGGTGCCCGACTCAGTGCGTGTGGTCAATATCGATGAGGTGGGCGTGACCGCCGGCCGCGTGGCGCGACGCCTGCGCTCGGCCATGCCCGTACAGGTGCTCGACGGGGCAAGCCTGCGGCGTCTGGGGGCTTTGCAACTGTCGGATGCGGTCAAGATGATGAATGGCGTGGCCGTCAAGGACTATGGCGGCATCGGCGGTCTCAAGACCGTCTCGGTGCGCAGCCTCGGGGCAGCGCACACCGGGGTCACTTATGACGGAGTGCCTGTCACCGACGCACAGACGGGACAGATAGACCTCGGCCGCTTCACGCTCGACGGTGTGGCCGCCGTCACCCTGTCGGACGGGCAGGATGACGACATCTTCCGCCCCGCACGGCAGTTTGCCTCGGCCAGTGTCCTCGCCGTCACCACCTCGCGCCCCGAGTTTGACGGCAAGGATGTCAATGTGTCGGCATCGCTCAAGGGCGGCAGTTTCGGCCTCGTCAATCCGTCGATGAGGCTCGAGGGGCGCATCGGCGGGCGCATGGCTCTGGCCGTCTCGGGCGACTATATGCATGTCAGGGGTGACTACCCCTATCGTCAGGACAACGGCGATGCTACCGTCACCCGCCATCGTGACAACTCTGATGTCGGCAGCTGGCATGTCGAGGCCGACCTCTTCGGGCAGTTTGATGGCGGGCGTGAGTTGCATGCCAAGGCTTATTATTATGCTTCCTCCCGCGGGCTGCCAACCAACATACTCTACAATGATTATGCGGGCCAGCGGCTATGGGACAGGAATTTTTTTGTCCAAGGGCGTTATTCCCGCAAGTACGGCCGTGACTGGTCTTTGTCGGCCACTGTCAAGTGGAACAGGAGTTACAACCGCTATTATGACCCGTCGGTCTACAATTCGCGCGGGTATGACGATGACCGCTACAAGCAGGACGAGGGCTATCTGTCGGCAGTGGCGATGTGGCGGCCTCTGCCCGTGCTGTCATTTTCACTGGCCACCGACGGCATCGTCAATGCCATGAATGCCACTCTGGACGGCTTTGCCGTGCCGGTGCGCTACACCATGCTCAACGTCCTGGCAGGACGTTTGGTGCTCGACCGTCTGACGCTCACCGCTTCTGTCCTCTCGACCGCCACCCGCGAGACCGTGCATCGCGGGCAGGCAGCTCCGGGGCGACACCGCTTTTCGCCTGCCGCCGCACTGTCGGTCAAGCCGTTTGCGCGCAGCGACTTGCGGATAAGGCTGATGTACAAGGATGTCTTCCGCCTGCCGACGTTCAACGACCTTTACTATGGCACTGTGGGGACGCGCACGCTGCGCCCCGAGCAGGCCATGCAACTCAGCGGCGGCATGACGTGGTACAAGCAGTTGGGCGGGCGGATGGGCTATGTGTCGGCGACGGCAGATGCTTTCTACAACCGCGTGACAGACAAGATTGTGGCCGTCCCCACCAAGAATCTTTTCATCTGGAGTATGATGAACATCGGGCGGGTGGATATCAAAGGCGTCGAAGCATCGGCAGAAACCTCGCTCGACTGGCCGTGCGGCGTGGGCTTCACCTTGTCAGCCGGCTACACATGGCAGAGGGCGTTGGACAAGACCGACCGTGCCGTGATGTCCTACAAGGCGACTTTCAATCACCAGATACCCTACACACCGCGGCATTCAGGCTCGGTGCGGTGCGATGTCAGGCTGCCTTGGCTCACGCTGGGATGGACGGCAGTGGTCTCGGGAGTGAGATATTGCAACCAATACAATGCGGCCGACTATCGGCTCGGCGGTTACAATGACCACACACTCACCGCATCACGCGACTTCACGCTGCGTGGCACATGCATCAGGGTGCAGGCCGAAGTGCTCAACGTCGGCGGCAAAAACTATGAAGTAGTGAAGAATTATCCCATGCCCGGCCGCCAATACAGGCTCGGGGTGGTATTTGAATATTAGGACTATATGATGGATCGGATCAAGACACTGTCAGTCGCGGCCGTCATGACACTGGCCTTGGCCGGATGTGACGACGAGATAGACTGGGGTACGGGCGGTGACGCGCCTGTGTCATCTGACTTCGCCGGGATGTACATCTTGTGCGAGGGGCTTTTCAACATGAACAACAGTATGCTGACCTACTATGACTTTACGTCGGGGGCTCTGCTCTCTTTCTACGATGATGACATGGTGGGGGCCGACAGGACGAGCCATGACTACTTCAAGATGGTCAATGGCCGCCGGCTGGGTGATACGGCCAATGACCTGCAAGCCTACGGAGCGAAACTGTGGTGCGTCGTCAATGTCTCAAGTCAGGTGGAAGTCATGGACTTGGCCTCAGGACGGTCATTGAAACAAATCCCGCTCTTCGGGCAGGACGGTGCGGGACGGCAGCCTCGCGACGTGGCTTTCAGTGGCGGCAAGGCGTATGTCTGCTGTTTCGACGGGACGGTCGCAAGGATTGACACCGCCTCGCTTGAGGTGGAGCGCTTTGTCAATGTCGGCCGCAACCCCGACGGCATCTGTGTGGCGGCTGGCAAGCTCTATGTCTCCAATTCGGGCGGGCTGGATGCTGCCGCGCCCGACAACACAGTGTCGGTCATCGACCTGACATCATTCACCGAGGCACGCCGCATCACCGTGGGCGACAATCCCGGAGCAATAGCCTCTGACGGCGAGGGCAGTGTCTTCGTCGTCGTGAGGGGCAGATATGACTATGTGACGGCTGACTATGACTGCCGGCTCGTGCGGATTGACACCGCGACCGATGCAGTGGTACAGACGATTGACGAGCCCGTGATGGACTTCTGCATCTCGGGGCACAGCATTTATGCCTATTCCTACAACTCGTCAGGTGAGGCCGTCAAGGTGATTGACACACGTACCGGTGCGGTGACCGATGAGTCTTTTGTCAAGGATGGCACGGCATTTACCCACGTCTATGCCATCGAAGTCAATCCATATACCGGTGATGTCTACATCGCCGACGCACAGAACTACACGGTGAGTGGCACGATTACGTGCTTCGGGCAGGACGGACACCGCCGTTTCACTATTGATGCCGGAGGTATCAATCCCAATTCGATGGTGTTCGTAGGCAGCCATCTTGAGGCGGCTCCCGATGACGGGGGCGAGGGGACGGATGATGAGGCTTTCTACATCAATCGTGTCTTCGACTACACGCCGGCTGCCGGCCAGTTTGTCAATCAGTTGCCATCCTTTTCGCAAGGTGACGATGCCCGGACGATGTGTGACAAGTGCCTTGACCTCCTCAGCAGGGGGCAACTGGTCTCGCTGGGAGG